>JAIKZX010000185.1 GCA_024681935.1 Fretibacterium sp. | reverse complement strand
AATAAGTGACGCGGATCATTCCGCCTCGCTGATGATGGCAATACCGGCGCTTGCCCCTATCCGGGAGGCGCCGGCCTCAATGACAGCCATGGCTTCCGCGAAATTATGGATTCCTCCGGCGGCCTTTACCTTCATGGTGTCAGGAATAGATCGGCGCATCAAAGCGACGTCGTGAGGTGTGGCGCCGCCCGTGCCAAACCCGGTCGAGGTTTTGACGAAGTCCGCGCCGGCGCGGGAAGCCGCCTGGCAGGCCAGAACTTTTTCCTCATCCGTCAGGTAGCAGGTTTCAATAATAACCTTGACCAGGGCTCCCTCTGCCGCCTTCACAACTTCCCGGATATCGGATTCCACCAGGTCAATATTTCCATCTTTAAGCGCGCCGATATTGATCACCATGTCACATTCCTGAGCCCCGTTGGCCACGGCATTTTTAGCTTCAAAGGCTTTAACCGCCGAGGTGTTCGCGCCCAGCGGAAACCCGATAACCGTGCATACCTTCACGCCAGTGCCCCGCAGAAGCCCAGCGGCGCAGGAGACATGACAGGGATTGACGCATACGGAGGCAAAGTGGTTGGCAGCCGCTTCCTGACAAAGAGTTTTAATCTGTTCTTTGCCGGCAAAAGCCTTTAGCTGAGTATGATCAATCATCGCCGCAAGTTCGTCTTTTCTCATGAAATTCACCTTCCCGGATAAGCTGCGGTTATTCTATACTGTTTTTCAGAGAATGACAAGAAATACTCCCATGAAGCAGAGACATCGGTTAAATTGACTTTGATGACAGTTATGTATATAATCTCAATCAATTACAATGTGTTGTTTAATACTGAAGGGTACGTTCCCGCAGAGGATAAGCGTGCAGGCAAATGGGGGCTGTTTATGAGTTCTGACATCCTCACAGAGGGCAGATACTTTATGAGTGTGGACCTGGGAACTTCAAGCGTCCGCGCGTTTATTGCTGATTTTGAAAAAAAATCTTTCTGTTCTGAGGCAGAGGGATATGACGTTATAATTCCAAAGACGGGCTATGCCGAACAGGCCCCGCAGACATGGTATGAAAAGACGGTGCTGGCGATACACCGCGTACTGAATAAAACCGGCATTGATCCCAAAAAAATAATTGCCATCAGTTTTTCCGGACAAATGCATGGCATGGTGGCTCTGGACGGGGACAGCAATCCCGTTGCGGATGCCGTAATCTGGATGGATCAGCGTTCAGGAGAGGTGCTGGACGAAATTTATGATATCGCCGGAGAAAAAGTAATTCTGGAAAATACACAAAACCGCATTGCCGCGGGATTCATGATAGGCACACTCTATTGGTTCAAAACCCGCCGCCCGCAGATATATGACCAAATCCAATGTGTAATGATGCCAAAAGATTATATTAAATACCGCCTTTGCGGCGCTGTGACCACGGATTATTCCGACGCGGCGGGCAGTCTGGCCTTTGACAACCGCCGGCTGTGCTGGGCTTCTCCTGTCATCAAAAAACTGGGCATTCAAGAGACGCTTCTGCCGAAGTGCGGGCCGTCCACTCAGGTGGTGGGGCATATTACTGCTGAGGCTGCGCGGGAAACGGGGCTTTGGGAAGGCACAAAGGTTGTCAACGGCGGCGGGGATTCTTTCATGCAGGCCGTGGGAAACGGCATAGTGAGCGAGGGAGTGTTCGCTTCCAATATCGGCACAGCCGGACAGATATCCGCGACCGTGCGCCGCCCGATATTCGATGCTCAGGGGCGTATGAGCACGTTTGCCCATGTTGTCCCGGGCTGCTGGCACCTGATGGGGGCATGTCTGAACGGCGGCGTCGCGTTGAAGTGGATAACCAGACAGGTCCTGGGCGAGGAGGACTACGAAGCAGCAAACCTTGCGGCGGCGCAGCGTCCGGCCGGCTGCGGCGGCCTGTTTTTTTTGCCGTATCTTGCAGGCGAGCGGACGCCCCACATGGACCCAAAAGCAAGAGGGGTCTTTCTTGGGCTGACGCTGAACCACAATCGCGCGGATATGGAGCGTGCGGTCATGGAGGGCGTGACCTTCGCGCTGAAGGATTGCCTGTCCTTGCTGACAGAGACAGGCGCGCGGTGCGACAGGATTATCGCGGCCGGCGGAGGGGCGCGGAGCAATCTGTGGCTGCAGATTCAGGCCGATATTTTCGAGCGCGACGTTTACCGCAGCGCTTCCAAAGAGCAGGCGTGCCTTGGCGCGGCGATAACGGCGGCGGTAGGCGTGGGGGAATTTAAGGATTTCGATGAGGCCTGCGCCAGGTGTGTGGACGCTCCGGCCCCGGTGTTCCACCCCAACGCGGAGAACGCGGCCATCTACCGGAAAGCCTATCCTGTATTTCAGGACATCTACCGGCAGAATCGTGGAATCTTTGCCGCGATTGACGCCATGGCCCGCAATGGATAAATGAATTGAAAGGGCGAAACACCCTTATCAATAATATTATTTTAAGGAGGAGAACCTCATGAAGAAGATTCTCGCGTTTGTATTGGCCGTACTGATGGCGTTGTCCGGATGCGCTTACGCCGCCGGCGACGGGAAATGGCATCTCGGCATCCTGATTCATTCCATGGATAACGAGTTCTGGGCACAGGAAGCCAACGGCGGCAAACTGTTTGCCGACTCCAAAGACGACGTGGAGTATCAGGTGCTCACCACCGACGGGGATGACAACAGGGAGATTCAGGCCATTCGTGACTTCATCGCCCAGTACGGCGACCGCGCTATCTTCGTGACCGACCCCGCGTCCAAGGCGAATACCGCCAACGTCGTTGAGGTCTGCGAGGAGGCGGGCTGCAAGGTCGCTATCCTCTGGCACCACGCCGACGGCCTTGAGCCGAAAGAGTGGAAGAGCTTCGTGGTCCACATGTCCCCCGATGACATCGTCGCCGGATACAACACCGCCAAAACGCTGTTCGAGAAAATGGGCGGCAAGGGCAAGGTCTGCGCCCTCTACGGCGTTCAGGGTGAGGACTCCGCCGCTAACCGTTATGCCGGCTTCCAGAAAGCTCTGGCGGAGTATCCGAACATCAAGATGGTGGACATGCAGGTCGCTTCCTGGTCGCAGGATCAGGCCATGACCTTCACTCAGACGTGGCTGTCCGCTCACAGCGACATCGACGCGATATGGTCCGCCAACGATACCATGGCTCTTGGCGCTATCGAGGCTCTTAAGCTGGAAGGCAAGAACGGCAAGGTGCTTGTCTGCGGATGCGACGGTATCGCCGCCGCTTACGAGGCTATTGAGGCCGGCGATCTGGCCTGCACCATCGCCAACAACGGCTACCTGCTGATGGGCTACGGCGCCTCCTACGCCTATCAGGCCGCCAGGGGCGCAACCTTTGACAAGCCGGTTATCAAGACCCAGGCTGTGCTGGTGACCCCGGAGAACGTCAAGGACTGCAAGGCGATGTTCATCGACGGCATGCCGAAGTATGACTACGACAATCTGGCTTTCTGTGTGCTGTCCGATTACGCAACCTTCGCGGATGCCGAGAAGAAATAAAAAAACAATAGTTCTGGCGGCTCACCCTTTGGCTTGCACAGGGTGAGCCGCTGTTGTTGAGGAACAAAAATAAGCCGTGCCGCGGCAGGAAGGTCCTTTCTGTGAACAGGGACGTTTCCGCTCGCGGAGGGGGAGAAATAACATCCATGAAAACATTCGACAGGCAGGCTATGACGGTTGCGGAGGAATTTGTCTCCAAAGTGGAGCGCGAAGCCAGAAGCAGCCTGATACGAGTTTACGCGCCAATGATTTTGCTGGTTTTGATGACTATCGGTTTTTCAATTTACGACAGTCATTTTTTCTCGATGAAAAATCTTTCCAATATTCTCGGTCAGATGGCTGTGCCTCTGACCCTGGCCACAGGGTTGACCTTTGTGCTTCTGATTGGCAGAATCGACCTCTCCGTGGAGGGCGTCATGGGGCTTGTGGGGTCGGCCATTGCTTTGCTGGTTGTTAATTCAAGAAACTCAAACGACTGGGGAGTCTGGGGAGTCATCGTCCCCATCATTGCCGGTTTGCTGTTTGGCCTGATCACCGGTATCCTCCATGTCAGGCTTCGCATCGCCACGTTTATTATCACTTACGCAACGGGAACGATTGCAGCCGGTATCGCGGTGCTTTTGTATCACAGCCAGCCCGCGACGGCGAAGGCGCAGTGGATAATCGACGCCTCCCGGACAACGTTCCTGAATATTCCTTTGATCACATGGATTGCCATCGCGTTTTTCGCTGTTTGCTGCGTTATCCTGAATTACACCGCTTTTGGCCGCGCGGTATATGCTATCGGGGATAATGAGGCCGCGGCCCGCGCCTCCGGCATCAACGTCAGTAAAGTTACAATTCAGGTGTTCGTTCTGTCCAGTTTTGCCGCAAGCCTGGCGGGGGTTCTCGCGCTGATCCGGCTGAAGCTGGGGCAGGTCTCACTGGGAACAGACCAGATGTTCCCCTGCATCACGGCGCTTGTGGTGGGGGGCACGTCACTTGCCGGCGGAAAAGGCGGAATGCTGCAGACAATGGTCGGCACTCTTATATATATGGAGCTTTTGAATTTCCTGACGATAATACAGGTTCCCGCGGACTACAAAAAAGCCATTCTTGGCGTCATCATCATTGTCGCAGTCGTGCTGACTCTGACGCGCGGCCGCAAGACCATCGCTAAGTAAGGGAGGCGCTGAAGCGTGGATCAGGAGATTCTGTTCACCACGGAAAATATCGGAAAAACCTACGGTGTGAACACGGTGCTTCAGGGCATCAACGTTGAGATCAGGCGTGGCGAGGTCGTGGGGCTGATTGGCGAAAACGGGGCCGGCAAATCAACGCTTTTAAAAATTATCGCCGGCGTGGAACAGCCCACGACGGGGTCAATGAAAATGAACGGAAAGCCCTTCAGGCCCGCTTCGATGCTGGACGCCAACCGTCAGGGCATCGGCATGGTGTTTCAGGAGCAGTCCCTGATAAGCAACCTGACAGTGGCTCAGAACATTTACCTGGGCCGTGAAAAGGTTTTTTCTTCGTTTGGCCTTATAAACTGGAGCAGGATGAACGCGCGCGCCAGAGAGTCATTGAATAAAATGGGGCTGAAGGATATTTCGCCAAAAGCCAGGGTGCGCGACCTTGACTTCGCCATGCGCCAGATGGTGGAAATAACCAAGGTCCTTGACATCGTCTCGGAAACGGCAAACAACCGCGCCCTTATCCTTCTGGACGAACCGACAACGGTGTTGTCCGATGCGGAGATGACGGTGTTGTTTGAGAAGGTTCGTCAGATGAAGGAGAAGGGGAATTCGGTCATTTTTATTTCCCACCGTCTGCAGGAGGTTTTGCAGATAACCGACCGGATATATGTTTTTAAGGACGGGCGTCAGACCGCCGAAGTGAGGACGGAGGGAGCCGACGAGTATATATTGTATGAAAAGATGGTTGGCCGGGAAACCAACGGAGAATATTATGTTTCCGCGCGTCAGACCGTGCCGGGGGACGACGTGGTGCTTGAGGTTGAAAATCTGAGCCTGTTTGGCTCATTCAGGAACGTGTCCTTTAAGCTGCATAAGGGCGAGGTGCTTGGGCTTTGCGGCGTGGAGGGGTCCGGCAAGGAGGACGTCTGCGGCGTTATAAGCGGCGACCTTGCCAGCAGCAGCGGCGAACTGAAGGTGAGAGGCAAAAGGGTAAAGTTTGCCTCGCCAGGCGACGCGCGTAAGGCCGGCATCATTTCCGTGCCGCGTGACCGCCGTGACGAGGGGGTAATCGGTATCCTGCCCATATCAGAGAACATTTCGGTCTCCAATTATGAAAAAAACGCTGATTATGGTTTTATCTCCAACCGCCGGCAGGACGGCAACGCCAGAGAATGGGTTAAAAGCCTGTCTATTAAATGTGCCGGCGTGGCTCAGCGTGTCGCAAACCTTTCGGGAGGCAACGCGCAAAAGGTAATTTTCGCCCGCGTCCTGGACAGCGAGTGCCCTATCCTGATTCTTGACCATCCCACGCGCGGCGTAGATCTTGGAGCTAAGGGGGATATTTACGCGCTGATTCGCGATATCACCGAAAAGGGGTTCTCCGTCCTGCTGATGGGAGATACGCTTGATGAGTGTCTGGGTGTGTCCAGCAGAGTTATCGTCATGAAAGACGGGCTCGTCCGCGGCGAATTTGACTGCCCGGCCGACAATAAGCCGGATCAGGTTGACGTTGTCAAACTG
>JAIKZX010000093.1 GCA_024681935.1 Fretibacterium sp. | reverse complement strand
TCAACGCCGGAGGGCTTGATGACCATCAGTCCGCTCTTCCGGTCAATGCCCGACACGTTCCCCCACGTGCAGACCACAAGCCCGCGCTCCGGCAGCTCCATATTGGCGCGATAGACCGCTTCTCTCAGCGCTTCCAGCATCATTTCGCAGCTCCTTTGCACAACGGCCCGACGGAGTGTCTGCCGGGCCGGATTCTTTTTTTGCTACTTCAGCTTCCAGGCAATGTCGGAGAGGAACAGATCATGCTCCAGCCCCTCCACCGTCGTTTCCTTCCCAATGTGGACGAACTCGATGTCCATCATCCGCGCCCAGTCCCGCATCTGCTCCGCATCCACGTCGTAGGACAGCACGGTGTGGTGCGCGCCGCCGGCGGTAATCCAGCACTCCACACCGGTGATCAGGTCCGGCAGGGCACGCCACATCACCCGCGCCACCGGAAGGTTCGGCATGGGCATGATGGGCTTCACGCACTCAATGTCCTGGCAGATGAGGCGCAGGCGCCCGCCCATGTCAATGAGGCTGAGGACCACCGCGGGGCCCTCGTGGCCCTCGAACACCAGACGCGCCGGCGGCTCACGGTCCCCAATGCCCAGCGGGTGGACCTCAATCCTGGGCCTGGCCGCCGCCACAGAGGGGCAGACCTCCAGCATATGAGCGCCAAGGCTGTACTCCCTGCCGGGGACCAGATGATAGGTGTAGTCCTCCATGAAAGCTGTGCCGCCCTTCTGGCCCTCGGTCATGGCCTTGACGATGGCGGTCATGGCCGACACCTTCCAGTCGCCCTCGGCCCCGTAGCCGTAGCCCTGAGCCATGAGGTGCTGGCTGGCAAGGCCAGGCAGCTGCTTCATGCCGTAAAGGTCCTGGAACGTGTTGGCGTACGCCCTGCAGCCCTCGCGGTCCAGCATCTTCTTCATGGCAATCTCCTCGCGGGCCTGGTAGCGCACGGTCTCAAGGTCCTTTGTGGCCATCTCATAGGCGGAGGCATACTCCGCCATGAGGGCGTCAATCTCCTTCTCCGTGACGGCGTTCATCTCATCCACAAGGGCGCCGACCGGCCAGGTATTCACCTGCCAGCCCAGCTTCGTCTGAGCCTCCACCTTGTCGCCCTCAGTGACGGCCACCTCGCGCATATTGTCGCCAAAGCGCATGACCTTGAGGCTCTTCGACACGGCGGCCCCCACCGCGGCCCTCATCCATTTGCCCAGACGGCCCTGAACCTCCGCATCCTGCCAGAAGCCCCCGATGACCTTGCGTGCGGAGCGCAGCCGCGCGCCGATGAACCCGTGCTCGCGGTCGCCGTGAGCGGCCTGGTTCAGGTTCATGAAGTCCATGTCGATCTCCTCGTTGGGGATCTCGCGGTTGTACTGGGTGGCAAAGTGGCACCAGGGTTTCTGGAGCCCGGCGAGGCCATTGATCCACATCTTGCTGGGGCTGAACGTGTGGCACCATGTGATGATGCCCGCGCACCGCTCCTCGTAGTTCGCCTCGCGCACGACGTCGGTGATCTCCCTGTTGGTCTTCGCCGTTACCTTGTAGACCAGCCGGCACGGCAGGCGGCCGGAAGCGTTCAGCGCGTCCGTCATCTCCTGCGCGCGCTTCGCGACGGTCTGAAGCACCTCCGGCCCGTACAGGAACTGACTGCCCACCACGAACCAGAACTCATAATCCTTCATGCTCATGTGAATCCTTCCCCTTTCGCGTGTCCGTTCTCTTTTTGCCTTTATTCCAAACTCAGGGGGGAAACGCCCCCCGGACTCCCCGCTCTGCCCCCGGAGCAGGCTGCCCCGGGGCCGTTTTGTTTATTCCTTCCACACCCCTGCCGCGATGAGCTGGCGGGCCGCTGTCCCCGGCCAGTCCCTGTTGCTCTGAGGGGACGCCGGGCTGGGATGCAGGATGCGGATGATTTTTACGCCGGTCCCCTTCAGCGCCTCCCGGGCGCGGGCCTCGGCAAAGGCGCCGATGCCGACAACCCACTCCGGCCGCAGCGCCTCAGCGACGGCCCGAAGGTGCCGGCCGCAGGCGGCGTAAAGGGATTCCCGCTCCCCCTTCTCCAGACGGTCGGGGGTGAGGTTGCGTCCGGCGATAAAGAGCAGAGGGCAGTAGTTCACCACAAAGTGCTCCTCAAAGAAGGCCTCCGCCCCGCCAAAGCGCGCCGCAAACAGGCCCCACAGCCTCCGCCCGCTGACCTCGGACCGGGGGCAGTCCAGCCCCTGGACGGGATAGGCGGGATGCTCCTTCTGAGGACGGCCCGTGGGGACCTCCAGTTTCAGCCACTCCCTCACGGCCTTCACCTCGCCGAAGGGGACGCCTGTCTGTGCCATGCCCCATGGGCCCGGGTTCATTCCCAAAAAAACGACGCGTTTTGGCCCGCCGCCAAACCGTTCCACATAGGCGGCGAAGGCGTTCCAGGCATAATCCAGGGGGTTGTAGACAGCCTCCACAGGCGGGGCAAAGCTCATGGCATTCACAGCGCGGCTCAGCTCTCCGGCAGCCGCAAGCTGCGCCGCCGCACACGGGTTGGCACTCTGTTTTTTCACCCTGCCCCTCACTCCTCTCTCCTCTGGTTTTTTCCCCTGTTATTTTATTATAATCCGTCATGTTCATGTTGACAAAACCGCCCTGTATCGATTAGGATTTATCAGTTTATCTTGACAGGAGGTATTTTCATGACGACACAGTCAGCGGAAAGCCCGCAGCGGCGGATGGTTTACGGCCTCAATGACCAGCCCCCGTTCTTTATTATGCTGCTGTCCGGGGCACAACACGTTCTGACGCTCTTTGGAGCAACAACTCTTGTGCCGCTTCTTCTGGGACCTGCCATGGGGATGAGTCCGCTTCAGATAGCGTCGCTCATCTCCTGCGTTTATTTTGGGATGGGTGTTGCGACCCTCATTCAGACGCACCCCAAACTCGGCTCCGGCCTTCCCATTGTGCAGGGCTCCAGCTTCAGCTTCATCCCCTCCTTCACCACCGTCATTGGAATATACGGCACGGTGGCCGTCGTGAACGGGCAGAACGTGGTGACGAACCCTGAGGTCGTGATGCAGTACCTCGGCGGAGGGCTCATCGTGGGGGGGCTCATTCTGGCGCTCATCGGGTACAGCCGCATTGTGGGAGTCATCCGTCGGGTCATCACCCCCGTTGTGATCGGCCCCGTCATCATGGCCATCGGCTTCTCCCTGGCGGGGACGGCCGTGCAGGGCAACGCGGCAAACTACTGGCCGGCGTCGCTGGCGGTGGTCATCCTCATCTTCATGTTCAGCCTTGTCATCCGGAACAAGTACGTCAACATCTTCGCTATCCTGCTGGCTATCGTCGTGACCTACCTGGTCTGTCTGACCCTTTCCATGAAGGGGATCTTCGCGCCGGGCCACCCCGCCTACATCGACCTCGCCAAGGTGAGCGAGGCCCCCTGGCTGAGGGACATGAGGAACGTCGTCATGCCCTGGGGCGCTCCAAAGTTCGGCATGATGGCCATCGTATCCCTGCTGGCCGGGTTCTTTGCCGTGATGATCGAGTCCATCGGGGACTACCACTCGGTGTCCTACGCCTCCGGCATTGACGACCCCGACGCCGCCACCATCAGCCGGGGCATTGGCGCGGAGGGATTGTGCTGCGCGCTGTCCGGCGTGTTCGGCTCCGTGGGCACCACCTCCTACACGGAGAACATCGGGCTCATCGGGCTGACCGGCGTGGCCTCACGCTGGGTGGTCCGCACCGGGGCCATCCTGCTGATCCTCATGAGCTTTGTGGGCAAGCTGGGGGCGCTCATCGCCACCATGCCCTCCCCCATCATCGGCGGCGCCTACATCGCCCTGTTCGGCACCATCGGCGCCATGGGCATTCAGGTCCTGATGCGGGCGGATATGAGCAGCCAGCGCAACATCCTCATCATCGGGTTCGCCTTCCTCATGGCTCTGGGCCTGCCCGGCTGGGTGGAGCAGAACAGGGAGCTCTTCATGAGCGCGGAGTATTCCACCCTCGTCCAGACGCTGGGCGGGATGGCCTGGGCCGTCCTGAAGACCCCCATGGCTGTGGCCGGCCTCTGCGCCGCTGTCTGCGACTCCCTCATTCCCGGCACGGACGAGGAACGGGGAATCAACGTCAAGCCGCGGGGCATCTGATTGAATCTCAGGCTTATCACCGGGGGAGGGGCTGTCCCCTCCCCTTTTTTTGTCTGAAAAGAAAACCTGCCACAGCACAAGGGCCGCGCCCAGCGTGATCTCCACGTCCGCCAGGTTGAAGCGCAGCCCGCCCTCTATAAAAGGCTCCGAGAGAGGCAGGGGAATCCAGTCCCTCACCGCGCCCCACATCAGGCGGTCAATAAGGTTCGCCGCCGCCCCCCCTGCCATGATCGCCAGTCCGGGCCAGCGGAAACGCCGGAGAGCCTGGATAAGGACAGCCAGTGACAGGGCCGAAAGCACACAGGTCAGCGCCGGGCGCCCCTTCAGCAGGCCGAACGCCACGCCGGAGTTGGCGCTCAGCTCCGCCCCCAGGCAGAAAACGGCAGCGCCCCGCGCCGCGAACTCCAGCAGAGCGAAGAACAGGGCGGTTCTGCAGTGTCCTCTCATGTTCTTTCCTCCACTCCATTTTACAAAATCCTACTGTAATGATATTCTTTCCCCCATAGAAAATAAAGGGGGGATGTTCGGGTGCCTGTGCTGGCTTTTCTCGTCTTTGCCGCGTCGATGATTTTTGTGCTTTCCCTGGGGCAGTCCATGATCTGGGCAATGCTTGCAGGATTCCTTGCGTTTCTCTGTGCCGGGCTTCGCCGGGGCTTTCCCTTGGGATCCCTTCTGCGCATGTCGGCGGCGGGGGCCCGAAACTCCCTCATCGTCGTCCGGGTCATGCTGGTCATCGGGGTTCTGACGGGTCTGTGGCGCTCAGCCGGAACCTTTGCCTTTCTGACAGCGTGGGGCCTGAGGCTCATCGCGCCCAATTTCTTTGTACTGGCGGCCTTTCTGCTCTCCAGTGTGCTGTCCTACGCCATTGGGACCTCCTTTGGCACGGCAGGGACGCTGGGGGTGACCCTGATGGCTCTGGCGCACGGCGGCGGCGTTGACGAGATTGTCACGGCGGGGGCCGTCCTATCCGGCATTTACTTTGGGGACCGATGTTCCCCGGCGTCCTCCTGCGCGCACCTCGTGGCGGCATTGACAGAAACGGACCTTTACTCCAACATCCGTCTGATGATGCGGACGGCCCTGTTGCCCTTCCTGCTCTCGCTGGGGGTCTATCTCTTCCTTTCACTGGAAAATCCCATGCACAGAGTGGACAGTGCGGTGCTGGCGGCGATGGAGACGGAGTTCAACCTGAGTCTGTGGGCGGGTCTGCCCGCGCTCATCATGCTTCTTCTGCCCCTGATGGGGGTGAATGTGTTCACCGCGTTTCTGGCCAGCATTCTCTGCGCCCTTTTCTG
>JAIKZX010000174.1 GCA_024681935.1 Fretibacterium sp. | reverse complement strand
ATCTATGCCACCACCTCTTACGTGTTCAAAGACTCCGCCACGGCGGCGGGACGCTTTGGCCTCTCCGTCCCCGGCAACATCTACACCCGCCTGATGAACCCCACCAACGACGTTTTTGAGCAGCGCATCGCGGCGCTGGAGAGCGGCGCGGCGGCGCTAGCTACCGCCTCCGGCTCGGCGGCCAGCACCTGCGCCGTGCAGTACATCGCCATTGCGGGAGATCACATTGTTGCTTCCACAAATCTTTACGGCGGGACATATAACCTCTTTGCCAACACCTTGCCGGAGCAGGGCGTTACAACGACGTTCGTTGACCCCGCCGACCCGGGGAACTTCGAGAAGGCTATCCAGTCCAACACAAGGCTGCTCTATGCTGAGACGCTGGGCAATCCCAACTCCGACGCAATAGATCTGGAGGCCATTGCGGCGGTTGCGCATAAGCATGGCGTTCCTCTCATTGTGGACAACACCTTCGCTACGCCCTATCTGCTCCGGCCCATAGAGCACGGAGCGGACATCGTGGTCCACTCTGCGACGAAATTCATCGGCGGCCATGGCGCGGTCATGGGCGGTGTCATCGTGGACGGTGGAAAGTTCGACTGGGCGGCAAGCGGCAAGTTCCCCGGCCTGTCGAAGCCCAACCCGTCCTATCACGGCGTGGTTTTCACCGACGTGGCGGGTAAGCTGGCCTACATCACCAAACTCCGCACGACGCTCATGAGGGATCAGGGCGCGTGTCTCTCCCCCTTCAACTCCTTCCTGTTCATCCAGGGGCTGGAGACGCTCTCTCTTCGTGTGGAGCGCCATGTGGAGAACGCGCTGAAGGTGGTGGAGTTCCTGAAGGACCATCCGCAGGTCGTGAGGGTCAATCATCCCTCGCTGGCAGCCGGAAAGCAGAAGGAGCTCTATAACCGCTATTTCCCGAAGGGGGCGGCCTCCATCTTTACCTTTGATATTAAGGGGAACGCGGAGACAGCAAAAAAGTTCACTGAGAGCCTGGAACTGTTCTCACTTCTGGCGAACGTAGCGGATGTGAAGTCCCTCGTCATCCACCCGGCCTCCACCACGCACTCCCAGCTGAACGAGAAGGAACTCCTTGCCTGCGGCATCCGCCCGACGACCATCCGTCTCTCCATCGGCACGGAGCACATCGACGACATTATCGCCGACCTGGGCCATGGATTTGACGCGGTGAAGTAGGGCAGCAGGGGACGGATATGCTGGTCTCGACCAAGGGCCGCTACGCCCTGCGCTTTCTGGTGGACCTTGCGGAGCACTCGGCGGGGGGACCTCAGGACAAACTTATCCCTCTGAAGGATATCTCCGACCGGCAGGAGGTTTCCCTCAAGTACGCGGAGCGGCTCATGACCGTCCTCGCGAAGAATCATCTTGTGGAATCGCAGCACGGCAAGGGCGGGGGCTACCGTCTGAGCCGTGCTCCGTCTGATTACAAAGTGAGCGAGGTGCTGCGCCTCATGGACGAGGAGTTGGCTCCGGTGGCCTGCCTCGCATGCACCCCCAACCAATGTCATCGCGCCCCGGACTGCCGGACGCTACCCATGTGGCAGAAGCTCGACGGGTTAATTACAAATTTTTTCGATGGAATCACCGTAGCGGACCTCATGAACGGAAAACTCCCCTAAGCTGGAGGGTATGTTATACTTTTAACATCCATATTGCGTCAGACCTAGTTCAGGGGGCTTTGCGAAATGATCCAGCTTAACGATATCATTGTGAAGTTTGGTGGCTTTGAGGCCCTGCACAACATCAATGTGCACGTGAAAGAGGGGGAGTTCTTCACCTTTCTGGGGCCCTCCGGTTGCGGCAAGACGACGACCCTTCGTACCATCACCGGTTTTATCGAGCCTGTGAGCGGCTCGGTGTTCATGAAGGGGAAGGACATTACTCATGTGTCCATCGAGAAGCGCAACGTGGGCATCGTGTTCCAGTCCTATGCGCTGTTCCCCACGATGACGGTGTATGACAACATCGCCTTCGGCCTTAAGATAAAGAAGATGGGAAAATCCGACATCGACAGCAGGGTGCGCACCATCGCCAACAAGGTGGACCTTTCAGATGATCAGCTTGAGAAGGCGGTGAGCCAGCTCTCCGGCGGTCAGCAGCAGCGCGTGGCCATCGCCCGCGCTCTGGTGACGGAGCCGGCCATCATCTGTATGGATGAGCCGCTGTCCAACCTGGACGCCAAACTGCGTGTGCAGCTCCGCAACGAACTGAAAAAAATGCAGCGCGAGTTCGGTATCACCACCATCTACGTCACTCACGACCAGGAGGAGGCCCTCACCCTCTCCGACTGCATTGCCGTGTTCAACAAGGGCTGCATTGAGCAGATCGGAACGCCCAATGAGATATACAACCATTCCAAAACGGAGTTTGTGGCCAACTTCATCGGCGATATCAACCGCCTGGAATCGGCCATCGTTGACGGCCTCCATCTGGATCCCGGTCAGAACCACTTTATCCGCCTGGAGCGCATCCGCGTGAGCCGCGGGAACGCTTCCTCTTCGGTCGGTCCGGCCCTGGAGCTTGAGGGCAAAATTGAAAGTCAGGAGTATTACGGCCTTTACATCAAGTATTACATCCAGGCGGGCAGCCAGACACTGAAGGTCATTGAGAAGAACGACGGGATCAACATTTATGAGCCTGGCGAGACCGTCCGGGTGGCCGTCAGCCCCGCGGACGTGATGTCGTATCCCCAGAGCGGGCTTCCCAGTGACCCGTGCAGCGATAGCAACGCCTGAGAGGAGGGGCCCTCATGCAGAGCGCAAAACGCTTGAGCCTTGATGGTTCCGCTTTTGATGCGGCCTTCATCGCTAAGTTCTTTGGCGGCGCGTTGTTCATTTACCTCTTTCTGGGCTTCATGGTGATGCCGTGTCTTAACACGCTCACCTCCATCTTCGCCACGCGAAACGCGGCAGGGGAAGTCGACCCGCTGGCAGTCATCCGTTTCTTCTTGGTGGGGACCATGCCCTCCTTCGTGTGGAACTCGCTGAAACTGGCGATATGCCTTGTTGTCACGGTCAACGTCGTTGGCATCAGCATCGTGCTGCTGACGGAATACTTTGACATCAGGGGCGCGAAAATTTTGCGGATGGGCTATATGACGACGCTTATCTACTCCGGCGTGGCCCTCGTGACGGGTTATCAGTTCCTCTATGACAACAACGGGATGATGACCACCTGGCTGGCAGAGATGTTCCCATACATGGACAAACAGTGGTTCTCTGGTTTCAACGCCGTGCTTTTCACCATGACCTTCGCCTGCACGTCCAACCACGCGCTGTTCCTCCGAAACGCCATCCGCAGCATTGACTACAATACCGTGGAGGCGGCCCGCAACCTGGGGGCCCGGCCCTTCAAGGTTCTGTTCAGGGTGGTCATGCCCACGCTGCTGCCCACGCTCTTCTCCCTCACGGTCATGACCTTCATCACCGGCCTCTGTGCCATGTCCGCGCCCACGCTGTTGGGATACAACTCCATCAACCCGGAAATTGTGCGTCTGGCGGGTTCTTCAGTGGCGGACGAGGCGTTCCCTCAGGCGCGCGCGGCCCTTTTGAGCGTCATCCTGGCGATGTTTACCATTATCCTGCTCTCCGTGCTTAACCACTATGAGCGCAAGGGACATTATCTCTCCGTCTCCAAGACGAAGGCCAGGCTGGTGAAACAGAAGATCGAGAGTCCCGTAGCCAACGTGCTGGCCCATATCTACGCCTACGTGCTCTTCGTTATCTACATGACGCCCGTGGTGATGATTATCCTCTTCTCCTTCCAGAACTACCCGGCTATCCGTTCCAAGATGCTCAACGTGGGGGACTGGACGTTCATCAACTACTTCGGCCAGCAGAACTACGAATACATGACCTCCCGCGGGCGACTGAGGACGCGCATTGGGTCCATCTCCGGCGTGTTCTCCAACGAGGACACACTGGGCGGCATCCGGCTGTCTTTCATCCTGTCGGCGGTGGCCGCGGCCCTGGCCTGTGTCATCGTCGTGCTTGCCGTCGCCTACATCTTCCGTCACCGCGACAAGAAGCGCGCCCTGGTGGTGGAGAGCTGCCTGCTGTTCCCCTGGCTGCTGCCCACCATTCTTATCTGCTATTCCTACCGCATCTTCTTCAACCGCGACGTGTGGTATGTTTTTGGAAACAACCTCTACTGGAGAGAGAACGTTCGATTTTTGATTATTATCGCTTACACGGTGGTGAAACTGCCCTTTGCCCTGCGTATGATTAAGGCGGCTTTCTACGCCATTGACGACGAGCTGGAGGATGCGGCGAAGAACCTGGGGGCCTCGCCCGCCTACACGTTCCTGAAGGTGAAGCTCCCCATCATCCTGCCCAGCGTGCTGGCTGTGTTTGCGCTGAATTTCAACGCGCTCTTCACGGAGTACGACATGAGCGCCACGTTCCAGTCCGCCTACGGCAAGAGTTATGCCATGATTATCCAGAACATGACGCTGGAGGAGGGCCGCGAGGGATACAACGTGAACGCCTCCGGCCGCCGCTGTGCCTCCACGGTGTTTATCATGCTGGTGTCCGGCCTCATCCTCTGGCTGGTGTATGGCGTGGGGGCCCGGGACCTGGGCGAGCGCCTGGAGTCGAGGCGTAAGTGGAAACGGCGATGGGCCCGGTTGACGGGGAGGGCAGCG
>JAIKZX010000154.1 GCA_024681935.1 Fretibacterium sp. | reverse complement strand
CTGACGGCGGCGGGACTGGCTGCGTCCGTTATTGCGGCCAGCGGCGGCTGCGGCGGCGGCAGCGGGTCCGGCACGAAGGACGCGAGGATCAACGGCAACTACAACATCATGTTCGTCATCACGGACCAGGAGCACTTCTTCAATGAGTACCCTGCCGGGACGAGCTACCGGGCGCGGGAGATGCTGAGGGAGATGGGCACCACCTTTGAGAAGCACTACGCCTGTTCCAACATGTCCACCTCCTCCCGCTCCACCATGTTCACAGGGACGCATATTCCCGAGACGGGCATGATTGACAACACAGACTTCAAATGGCAGGACGCTATGGATGACTCGCTTGTCACGATTGGAGACAGGATGCGTGAGGCGGGGTACTACACCGCCCTTAAGGGCAAGTGGCACATGGCCGACGCGACCATTATGGACGACGGCACGGGCGGGGATAAACTGGACACTCTTGAGGGGTACGGCTTCGCTGACTGGGGAGGAGAGGATTATATCGGCAAAGCGCAGGAGGGGTACAACATGGATCCGGAGATCGTCAGACAGGCGATCGAATGGCTGGGCAGCACGGGGAAAGCGCAAAACGCCGCCGGCAAGCCCTTCTTCCTGGCTGTCACCCTGATTAATCCGCACGACATCATGGGATATACCTCCACGAACTATCAGAGCCCCACAGGGCTCCAAATGGCTGGTAAACCCAATTCGCCAGTGTACAGCACGACGTATTCCGAGCCCATCCCCCCGACGTGGAATCAGGACACAACGGGCGAGCCTGATGCGCTGAAGATGTACCGGCATAATTGGGGAATTATCGCTAAAGATATTAAAGAAGAGAGCGAATGGAAGGACTATCAGGATTATTATTTCAACTGCATCCAGGACTCGGACAATAATCTTATGAAGCTTCTGGAGTATCTGAGGGAAAACGGGATGATGGACAACACCATCATCGTCTTCACCTCCGACCACGGGGAGATGCACGGCAGTCATGCGCTGAAGGGCAAAGGGTGCTCCATTTACGAAAACAACATCCATGTCCCCCTTATTATCTGTCACCCGGATTACGCAGGCGGAAAGACGGCATCCGCTGTCACAAGCCATGTGGATCTGGCGGCGACCTTCGTGGATATGGCAAACCTGACGCCTGAGAAGAAATCCGAGATCGGGAAGGGTATCCGCGGCAGCAGTCTGATGCCCCTGATGGAGAACTCCAAAACCTCGGTCCGGGACGGCGCGCTGTTCTGTTACGAGATGCTGTCCATGTCGGCGCCGTTAAGCAAGGATGTTAACGGGAATTATACCTACAACTTCTCCGGAATGGTGCGGGGCATGGGCCGGGGCCTCATCACGAAGGACGGCTACAAATTCGTCCGGTACTTCAAGCCCCGGGAGTTCAACAAGCCGGCGGCATTTGATGAACTTATAGGCAGCAACGACGTTCAGGTCTTCAACCTGAACAACGATCCGGACGAGACGAACAACCTCGCCTCCGAAGCGAATCGGGCAGACAATAAAGATCTGATCATGGATCTGAACGGAAGGCTGAACCTGCTGATTGGAAAGGAGATGGGCGCGGACACGGGGACTGAGGTCGTGGCCGAACTCGAAAAAATAAAGGAAATGGCCAATAAACAGCCATGACCGGCACAGGGCGTCTTGCGGGGACTTCCGCGCGTCAGGCCGACAGAACCTACGCCATGCTGGCCAAGCCCGTATCCGGCGCCTGCAACCTCCGGTGCAGCTACTGCTACTACGCGGGGAAGGAGCGCCTTCTGAATATTGGAACGTCTCTCATGTCCCATGACGTCCTGGAGGCGTTCATCCGTCAGAACCTTGCCATGCACGGATGGGACGCCGTCGTGGAGTTCGCGTGGCACGGCGGCGAGCCCACACTGGCGGGGGCGGGCTTCTTCCGCGAGGCCGTTCGTCTTCAGGAGAAGTACGGCCAGGGCCGCAAGATCCTGAACACGCTCCAGACGAACGGAACCCTGCTGGACGACGAGTTCTGCGCGTTCTTCCGGGAAAACCATTTCTTAATCGGCGTCAGCCTCGACGGTCCGCCAGACTGTCATAACGCCTACCGCAGGGACGCGGACGGCGGCGGTTCCTTCGATTTGACGATGCGTGGGATTGATCTGCTGAAGAAACACGGCGTTCCCTTCAACACGCTCACTGCCGTCAACGACGTGAACGTGAGTAAGCCGGTGGAGGTGTACCGCTTTCTGCGGGAACTGACGGATTACATTCAGTTTTTGCCGGTTGTCGAGAGGCTGCCCGCCCCCTGTGAATCCGGGGACGGACAGCCCCTCGCCACACCTCCCGGCATCCACTTCGCCGGAACCGACAATCTGCCCGCCCCCTTCTCCGTTCCTCCCGGAGCGTATGGGGACTTCCTCTGCGCGGTCCTTGACGAGTGGAAAAAACATGACAGGAACAGAAAACACGTCCAGCTTATTGACGTGGCCCTGGGGAATCTGAAGGGCATTCCGTCTTCCCTGTGCGTGCACAACCCTTTGTGCGGACACTCCGGCTGCGTGGAGGCCAACGGCGACGTTTATGCCTGCGACCGCTATGCTTTCCCCTCCTACTGCCTGGGGAACATCATGAACACGGACATGGGGGTCTTGATGGAGCGCAACCGGCACTTTGGGATGCACAAGGCTTACGGCCTGCCGGAGGCGTGCTTCGACTGCCCCTATCTCAAGCTCTGCTTCGGCGGCTGTCCGAAGGACCGTATATTTGACGGGAAGAATTATTTATGCGAGGGCTACAAACTGTTCTTTGACGCCATCATGGAACTGGAGTGAGCGTTCCCTGCACAAGCGACCTGTCAGCGTCAGCGGCAGTCGTTCGACAAATGCCCTTGCCATCGCGTTATTCTCAAGGACGATGGCAAAGTCCCTCCCGGTTATCTCAATCTCATAAATTCGAGTTGTTTATACCATTGCTTTCCGCAAACGACTCAACTTTACTCTGATTCATCTCATGTGCCCCGATGATTTTTTCCATACATATCATATCGTACCATCGGTTGAACTTATACCCACATTTATGGAACGTCCCAACTAAGGCATAACCCATGTGTTCGTGGAACTGCGCGCTATTCTTTGTAAGATATTCGTCATCGGTTTCGGGATATCCGATACGCGCGTATAGATTGAGGATACCCATCTTCTTTAACGCATCCTCCAGCGCACGGTATAATCTGCCGCCAATGCCGTGCTGTCTGACATCTTTAGATACATAAACCGTCATCTCCGCCGACCAGTCATAGGCCTTGCGTCCGATAAACGGCCCAGCGTAGGCATACCCCAAAATAACCCTTTCCTGCTCCGCGACAAGATAAGGGTACTTTTGCAAGGTCTTGACAATCCGTGCTCTAAATTCTTCCAAGTCTGGTGCGTTATACTCAAAGGATATCGCGGTGTTCAGCACATAATACCTGTATATTTCGAGGAGCCTTTCAGCGTCATCCGGCGTCGCGGTTCTGATTTCAATCATTTGCCGTAAATCCTCCTTTAATGTAGATGACCGTGTTTCCCGTCTATAGTGGTCCCCATGTCAAGGACCAAAAAAGGGCGAAAGAGAGATTTGGTCAAAAATGTAAAAGACCGAATCATGACTCGTACATTTCGCGTGGAGTAATATTCCCAGGCAGAGATGTGTGGGGACGCTCCTCATTGTAAAATTTGAACCACCACCTCAGTCCTTCCAACAACTCCGGTACATTCTCGTAGTCATTAAGGTAAATGCACTCGTACTTCAGGCTCCTCCATAAGCGCTCAACGAAAATGTTGTCCAGAGCCCGTCCACGGCTGTCCATGCTGATCTTTATTGAATTTCCCAACAAAACGCCGGTGAATTCCTCGCTCGTAAACTGGCTACCCTGATCCGTGTTGAATATCTCCGGCTTCCCCCTCCCTAATGCGCTCTTCAGCGCCCTTACGCAAAATACGCTTTCCATCGTATTTGATAGTTCCCACGATAGCACATAGCGGCTGGTCTGTTTCTCCTTTCGCAGAATGTTGGCTCGAAACTCATTCTACCAGAGACTGCAAACCATGTCCTCTCTTTTTCCAATTTGTGCAAATTATTGTACCTTATCGAGTATAATGAGGCAATGTCTATTGAACAAAAGTAGTTAATCAATAGCAATGTCGGACAGAGCCTTTAATTATAATATTTTGCACGTGGCTATATGACCTTCTACTTCGCTGTTGTACTTAGTCAGATTGTAAATCCAAGCTATCCACCCAAACTCCAAAACATCGGGCTGATATTTTGGACATAGCGAGGGCAGTAAACCTGACTGGCCTGATCTGTGTTCATGAAGCGGCTGTTCGACCTTGCGCTTAATCTCACCTATAATAAGGTGGGTGAGCCGCACAAGGCTCGTCAGGAGGCGGGAAGCTATGAGCGAAACGACAACGACAATCGGCTTTTACAACGAACAGGCGGCTCAATATGCCGCCAGCACTCTGCATAGCGATATGAGCCCGCTTTGCAACGAGTTCCTTTCCTTCCTCCCCGCTCAGGGCACCGTCCTTGACCTTGGCTGCGGCTCGGGAAGGGACAGCCGATTCTTTATCGACCGTGGCTATCGCGTCATTGCCGTGGACGGCTCGACGGAGCTGTGCCGGCTCGCGGCGGAGGCCATCGGCCAGCCCGTCGTGTGCTACGACTTCCGCGAATATGAGCCCCAGGAACCGCTGATTGGGATATGGGCCAGCGCGTCCCTGCTTCACCTGACGCCGGAGGAGATCAGCAGCGTTGTGTCCCGTCTTGACGGACACCTGGTTCCTGGGGGATGCTTCTATATGTCCTTCAAGTATGGAACATTCTCCGGGGAACGGGACGGGCGCTTCTATACCGATATGGACGAAACTTCCCTCAGGAGACTGCTTGACGGCATTCCAGCCCTATCCCTGGTAAGGCAGAAGATAACGGAAGACGTGCGCCCAGGCCACGCCGGGGAAAAGTGGCTGAACGCCTTTTGCCGAGTATAACAAAAGGCCGGACATCCCCCGCCGCGGGAGCGGAGCTCCGCCCCCCAGGCTATATTATTTTCGCCAACAGGGAACCCTCGTGCGATTTTTTGTAACGAGCCATCAAAGTCCCCGTGGTGACGGTCAATGCGGCCGTAAGCGTGATAAAAACGTACGAGTCCGGGGCAAACAGGCTCATGTCGTGACTGTCCAATGCCATTTCACTGCCGGTCATCTTCAGCAACAAGATGGAAAAAATCGTGTTGAAAATCATGTTCCACAGATAAAGCGTCATGGTGTTCTTTCCAATGAACGACAACGTGGGGCTTGTCCAGTAATGCTCCAACACCTGCATGAGGTACAAAATCAAGATCGTCGCGCTCACGCCGCCCAGCCAGGTCATCAACACGCTCCAAAAGCTGCCGTCGCCGTATAGACTCAAGATAAACGCGCATTTGTAAGCGCCCTGCAGGTTGGCAAAGGCGAAAACGCACACGGAGATCAAAGCGCAAATGACCTTCCGGCTCATCCTTTCGGTGGAAATAAGCCGCCATTCTTTCGCATTGACTGCGGCAATCATGCAGGCGCACGCAAGGCAGCCCCGGCCAAAGGAAAATGGAAATTGAATGGTGCCGGGAGATTCAAGGCTGGCGATAAACAGCATGAGCAAGATGACGGGGATATCGTACGCCTTACGCCGGCGGAACTTTTCCATATACGTAAAGAACAGCGCGCACCCGGAGAACATCGCCACCAGAAACCATAAGTGGCAGTTCAGCGGCGTGATGACCTCATAGGAAAAGGGCATGACAGATTCATCGATGCGCTGCAGCACGTCATACGTGAAGAAATCGGAGAAGGGCAGGCATTTTGGCACAAGATTGGAGCAATAGGCCGCGAACATGACGTCTCCCTTTACGATATGATAGTCCCCGTAACCCAGGTACATCGCGCGTATCACGTCCAGAAGGGCCGAAATCAGCATGATCTTCCAAAAGGGCAGCATGATGCCCGTGAAACGGCGCCTGACGCTGTCGGCCAAACTCCGTTTCCCGACCGTATAGGTGTAGCCCGTAACGAAAAAGAAAAAGATCATCCGCACGTAGCTCCAGTCGTTCAGGCCGGATAACCCCGCGTGCACCGTGATGACCATAATGGTCAAAAGCGCCTTGCCATAGTCGATATACGTCTCCCGCATCTTCAAACCCCTTCCGGTAAACCGCGCCGTCCGCTTGTCACAGGGTCCCGTAAACGCGCTGTCCTGTCCACATAAAGCAAGTTATCCTGCCACGTTGCCACAAAATTTTGCACACCTGAAGAACTTCCTCAGCGGATGCATAATCTCACCCTGTGGGTGTGGGCTTCTTCGGAGGTTGGCTGGCACGCTTCATGCGCAAGGTCGGAAAACGTCCCCTTCAGGACAGTCCACGACAGGCCGTCGCCCATTTCCTCCGGCGAGAGTCGCCCATTGTAGCGGACGGTCACGTCGATTTCCCCGCTGGAGTCAGAGTACTCCGCCGTGAAGCGGATGTCGGGCTCCTCCAGTTTCGGAAGCAAAATCTGTTCCACAAGTTCCTCAAAGGCCAGATGAAGCCGGTTGCACATCCGCCTGGGGATCAGGTTCTTCTGACAGTAGGCTTCAATGGCCGACACCGCCCCCGGAAAATCGAAATCGCGCCCCTCCACATCCAGCTCAAGGACCTTCAGCCGGTGGATGAAGCGGCGGGTCTTCTCCCGCTTGGGGTTCTCGAATATCTCCTCCGGCTTACCCTCCTCGTAGATACCGCCCTCGTCCATGTAAAAGACGCGGCTGCATATAGCGCGGGCAAAGCTCATCTCATGAGTGACGATCATCATCGTCTTTCCCGTTCTGGCCAGGTCGCGGATGACGGCCTGAACCTCGCCCACCATCGTGGGGTCAAGGGCGCTGGTGGGTTCGTCCAACAGGATAGTGTCCGGGTCCATAGCCAGGGCACGCGCAATGGCAACCCGCTGCTTCTGCCCGCCGGACAGCTCGTCCGGGTAATTCAGCGCTTTATCAGCCAGGCCCACCTGACGGAGAAGCCGCATCCCGTTGTCATAGGCCTCCTGACGGCTCATGCCCTTCAGCTTGACGGGGGCGAGCATGACGTTCTCAATGACCGTCAGGTGTCCAAACAGGTTGAAGGACTGAAACACCATCCCCATTTTCCGGCGCACCGCGCGAACGTCGCATTGGCGGCTCGTGATCTCCTCCCCGTCAACGTATATCTTTCCACTGTCCGGCCGCTCCAGAAGGTTGATGCAGCGGATCAGCGTGCTCTTCCCCGTTCCGGATGGCCCAATGACGGAGATGATCTCCCCGTCCATTATCTCCACGTTCACGTCCTTCAGAGGCGTGAGGACCGCGCCCATGGGGTTAGGGTAGGATTTTCTTACATGGTCAAGTTTAATCATGGCTTTCCGCTCCTTTCCCGTCATTTTCGCTCACGTTGAGGCCCCTCAAAATGTCCCCGCGCTCCCTGCGCTTTGGGTTCAGGCAAATCTGGATCCTGTCGATCAGGAAGTTCAGCGACCCGGCCATGATAAAGTAGATAACCGCCACGGCGATCAGAGGGAAGAAAGCCTCATAGGTGCGGCTGCGCACGATGTCCCCCATCTTGGTCACGTCCTGCACGGCGATATAGCCCACGATCGCCGTCGCTTTGACGAGCGCCGCCACCTCGCCCCGAAAGGAGGGCATGAAGTACGGAAGCGCCTGGGGAAGGACGATCCCAAAGAACGCGCCCCAGCGGCCATAACCCAGGGCGTAGGCCGCCTCGGTCTGGCCCCGGTCAACGGCCCCGACCCCCATGCGGAGCATTCCGTACACCGCGGAACCGAAAGTGAGTGTAAAAGCCACCACCGCCACGGCAACGCCGCTGATGTCCATGCTGCTGAACACAATGTAGTAGAGGATCATGAGCAGCACCACCGCAGGCATGCCCTGCACGAGCCACACACAGAAGCGGGTCACGATGTTGGCCAGAGGGTTTCCCCCACAGCAGAACAGGTAGAGCCCAAAGCCCAGGGCCGTGCCGAACAGGATGGACAGCGCCGTGATGAGCAGCGTGACTCCAATGCCCTCCGCAAAGAGCAGCCACCGCTTTTCACGGATGAAGGTCCTCTCAAAACTGGCCTGGATAGAGTTCAAAAACGTGCCCTCATGAGGGGCAGCAGCGGCGTCCGCTTCTTTCAGGACAGCCATGACCGTGCCGCCGGAATAATAGGGCCGGGAGAAATAGGCACTCTCCTTTCGCTCCTCGGTGATAGTAAAGCCCGCCGCGGCAAAATCGTACTTCCCGGATTGCAGGGCGGTGAGGATGGCGTCAAAGTTCATGGGGACCACCTTCAGCCCGTAGCCATACGCCGCGCAAAAGCGGGCTGTCAGGTCGATCTCCAGCCCCACCACCTCTCCCTCATGAAAGTAGTTCATGGGAGGATAGCCCCCCTCTGTCGCCAGGGACAGCGTGCCCCTGGGAGCGGGAAAGGCGCGGTAATCGGGCAAGGTCTTCTCTCCCTCGCCCGTTCCCGTCCACTTGTCCATGATCTCCTTCAGCTCGCCGCTCTTCTGAATGGAAGCTATGTAGGCGTCCAGCTCCTCCCGAAGCTTCTCCCCCGCCTTATTTTTAGGCAGGACAAAGCCAAACTCAAAGGTGTCCATGTACTCGTTCAGCACCGCTAATTTACTGTTCTCCGCCGCCATCATCCGGAGTACCGGTTCGTCGCCGGGGAAACCGTCGATCCGGCCGGCTTCCAGCGCCGCGGCCATGTCGGGGTAGGAGTTAAAGTAACTGAACTGCACATCCGGCAACCGGGCCGACACGATGGAGTCGAAGGTAGCTCCGGTCTGTACGCCGATGCGTTTGCCGTTCAGCTCGTCCAGCGATTTATACCGGCCGGGGACCGGCGAATCCGCCTCCTCCACCGCCGCTGTCGTGTCCCGCACCATGATCGCCACGTTCTCCGTGTAGAGGACATCGGAGAAGGGAATTTTCTCCGCCCTCTCCGGCGTAATGTTCAGGTTCGACATGATGCAGTCGATGTCCCCGACTGTCGCCGCCGCGATGAGGCCGCCGTAATCGAAGATTTTAAACTCAATCCCGGCCCCCAGCCACGCGGCAAAGCGCCGGCCCAGCTCGATGTCGTAGCCGGTCAGGCCGCTGCCATCGTAATAGCTGTAGGGCGGCACGAACCCTGCGGTCCCCACCTTGAGCGTGAGATTCGGCGACGCGGGCAGCTCGATCTCCGGCATCTTCCTGTCGCCGTCGACAACCCACCGCCTGTACATATCCTCCAGCGTGCCGGCGTCCTTCAGTTCCGATATGAAGCGGTTGATCTTATCCTTCAGCCCCTCGATCTTCGAGGCCGGAGAGATACCGACAGCTATACGCACGCTCTCGCCAATGTTCTCCGACAGCAGGACAACGCCCTTTAAACCATTGGCGATGGCCATTTCCATCTGGCGGCGGTCGTAGGCGTAGGCGTCGATCCTGCCCTGCTGCACAGCCATATAGCTGTCAACGCCCTCAAAATAGGCGGTCTTTGCGTCAGGCAGATCGCGCTCCACGGCCGCCTGGGCCGCGCCGCTCGTGCTGACGCCAATCGTATAATCGGGATGATTCAGCTGTTGCACCGACGTGAACGATCCCTTCTCCGCCGCCCTGGCGAGCCCGCAGCCCGCAAAGGCGAACAGCGCGGCCAGGGACAGCAAAGCAACGGCTGTCAACACGACGAAAAACTTCTTGCCTTTCATACGGCACACCTCGTTAAAAACAATTTGCGCGGCCGCCGGGGAATGTTCCCCAAC
>JAIKZX010000074.1 GCA_024681935.1 Fretibacterium sp. | reverse complement strand
ATCATTCTTAATGATGCAGAACGGCGAAAGGTGATTTATCAGCCTACTCTTGAAGAGGTTTATCAATCCCCTGAACTTTACAAAGCATATCCAGAATTACGTGATATTTTCGTGGCTTATGAAGATATGCAGAACCTCATTGAAGGATATTATGATCCTGAGATGAATATGATATCGCTGAATATCAAGCTCTCTGAGGGAAAAGCAAAATCTGTTCTTGTTCATGAAATACAGCACATAATTCAGGAAAAAGAGGGATTTACACAGGGGACCAGCCTTGAAGCCGTATGGGGGAATGAGGCGGCGAAGTATGCTCGTGAAGTTTACGAAGGAGCGAAAAACGACGCTGAGGAACAAGGCGCAACATTAGACGATGAGTTTTTAATGAGAGGCGCGGCGCGGGCGGCATATCATCATGTCACCGGCGAGGTCCAGGCCCGTAATGTCAGCGCCCGGATGGACATGACCGCCGAGGAGCGGCGTCAAAAGCTGCTGTCCGAGACGGAGGACGTGGCGCGGGAGGATCAGATCGTCCTCATGGACGCGCTGAGTGGAGGGGAGAGCTACGCCCAGGAGCAGACGCCCATTCAGCCGGAGGATAAAATAACCCGTGAGGATATCCAAGCAGTACGGGCTATCCCCGGCAAGAGCGTTAATGATTTCACGTCCGAGGAAACACAGGCAACGGAGAATTGGGCGCGTAAGTTCTGGCGTGAGCTGAAGACAAAATCTCCGTTCTTCCGGGCATGGTTTGGCGACTGGCGTGTAAACGACAAAACGCCGATAAAGACCGTTACCGTGAAGGGGACAAAAGCGAATTTAAAGAAAGGGACTTATAAAAATAATGATACCCAGTGGGATATCGAGGTAACCAATCGTGTTGTTAATGAGACTGAAAATCATTCCAAGCGTAATAGGCAACTTTTTATTGACGCGCTGGGGAATATTGACGAAATTATTGAAAATGCTATTTTACTTGATTCGGTTACTCGAAGCGAACCCGAAACCGACGCTGAAATCAAGCGTAAAGTAGATTATGCCTTTATGCACAGCCTGTATGCAGTTGTTGAAGACAATTCGACAGGCGAACGCTTCCTTGCCAAGCTTTTTGTCAATGAATACTATAAACAGCAGGGAGACGGAACAAAACGGCAAGCCTACGAGTTGAGGGACATAACAAAAACGCCGTTATAGGCTGATCGCTTAACGCCTCCTGAACGGAGACTTAACACGCATGCCACGCTTAACGGCGTTTCTATTAAGAATGTATCAGATTTGTTCGCGCTTGTCAAACAGTACGACAAAGACTTCCATCCCAAGGAAGCGAGCAAAGTTGTGGACGAGAACGGCGAGCCGCTGGCCATCGGTCTGCACGCCTGCAGCACGGGCGGGGTCAAACTGGGGCAGACGGTGGCCATCGTGGGCGCGGGCTGCATCGGCCTGGTGACGCTGCTGACTGAAACGGCCGCGGCGGGGCAGCCCGTCCGGGACGCGCGGCATAAAAATGCAGCACGTGCATCGTTGCAGTACACAGCTCACGTCACACTCCCGCGCAGGGAACAAACCTCCTTTCTCAACCGTCAGTGAAATATCCCAAAAGGCCTCTTCCCGTCTGAGAAAAGGCTCACGGCACGCTTCCTGATTTTTTCCTATCGCTGCAGGCCGGTGTCCGTTTAAATGATTGACAATTTGCCCTGATGATAGCATAATGACAATCAGTTCATAAGTTGTTCTGAAAATTGGGAATGTGTGCAGCAAAGTGGGGGGGATAATCGGTGCAGACTGATATCAAGCTGGAAGTGCGGAATATTTCCAAGTCATTTCCAGGTGTAAAGGCATTGGACCATATCTCCTTCAAGGTACGCAGGGGCACTACCCATGTGCTTTGCGGGGAAAACGGCGCGGGCAAGTCGACGCTGATGAAAATCATCAACGGCATCTACAAGCCGGACGAGGGCGAAATTCTGCTTGACGGCCAGCCGGTGAAGATTGACAATCCCATCCATGCCCGCAGTCTGGGCATCTCAATGATTTTTCAGGAGCTGAGCTTTGTTCCGGAGATGACCGTGGCGGAGAACATCTTTCTGGGCCGATGGCCGATGGACCGGTTCCACCGGGTGGACAAGGCGGAGATGTTCCGTCAGACTCAGGCGCTGATGGAGCGTGAGGGGCTGCATTATTCCCCCTGCGAGCAGCTGAAAAATCTTTCGGTTTCCGATATCCAGATGCTGGAAATCATCAAGGCGGTATCCAATAACCCCCGGATTGTCATCATGGACGAGCCGACATCCGCCATCACTGACAAAGAGATTGACAAGCTGTTCGATATGATTCGCGTACTGAAGGAGCGCGGCACGTGTGTCATCTACATCTCCCACAAGATGGATGAGATTTTCCGTATCGCGGACGACATCACCGTGCTGCGCGACGGCACGATGGTGGACAGCCGCCCGGCCTCGGAGCTGGACGTGGATGAGACCATCGCATTGATGGTGGGCCGCAGAATGGAAAACAAGTACCCCTGGGAGGATGTGCCCAAGGGGGACGTGCTGCTGGACGTAAAGCATTTTTCCTCCGCCGGGGTGTTCAGCGATATCAGCTTCAACATCCGCGCGGGGGAAATTGTGGGCTTTGCCGGGCTGATGGGCGCGGGCCGCACAGAGGTGGTGCGCGCGCTGTTCGGGCTCGACCCATCCGACGGCGGAGAGGTGTTTATCAAGGGCCGGAAGAAGCAGAGGCTCACCGTTCAGGGAAACATCGCGGACGGCCTGGTGATGCTTTCGGAGGACCGGCGGCGCTACGGCCTGGTGCCCATACGGTCTGTGGTGGAGAACGTATCGCTGGCGAATCTGAAAAAGTTCATCTACAAAGGCCGCCTTCACCGCAGGGAGGAGCGCGACGCTGTTGCCGAACAGTGCCGGCGCATGAACGTGAAGACCTCCTCTCTGGAAACCACCGTGGAGGCGCTTTCCGGCGGCAACCAGCAAAAGGTGGTCCTGGCCAAGTGGATGGAAGTGGACCCCGACGTGCTGCTGATGGATGAGCCGACCCGCGGCATCGATGTGGGGGCGAAGTTTGAAATCTACAAATTGATGATTGCCCTTGCGCGCAGGGGTAAGGCCCTGCTGATGGTCTCATCGGAGCTGCCGGAGCTGCTGGGCATGTGTGACAGAATCTATGTCCTGTGCCAGGGCAGAATCACCGGCGAGCTTTCGAGGGATCAGTTCTCGGCGGAGCAGATCATGCATTATGCCATTGGAACCGACAAGGCCTGACCATTGAAAGAACAGCAAGGAGTGAGTTGTCTTATGCAGTTAGGGCAAGGCAGGGCAAATCTGTGGGAAACGCTAAAGAGCAAATATGCCATTTTCCTGGTGCTGGTGGTGCTGTTTATTATCTGTTCGCTGCTGAACGGCAACTTCCTCACCTGGAGGAACCTGACGAATATCTCCCGGCAGATTTCCGTGACGACAATCCTCGCCTTCGGCGAGACAATACTGATTATCTCGGGGCTGCTGGATCTTTCCAGCGGCGCGGTCATGGCTTTTTCCGGCACGCTTTCGGTCATGTGCTACAAAGCCATGGGGGATTCGTGCGTTTCGATGATTGTGGCCATACTGGTGGCCATCGCCATCGCGGTGTTCTGCAACGCGCTGAATGCCCTGATGGTCACCACCTTTCGGGCACCGGCCTTCATCGTCACTCTGGCCATGCAGGCCATGGCGCGGGGCGCGGCGCTGTTTTTGACAGCGGGCCAGAACGTCTATCAGATCGGCAACTACACGGTTCTCGGCCAGGGGTCGCTGTGGGTCATTCCCATACCCATACTGTTCATGATCTTCTTCTTCCTGATTACGCGATACCTGCTCAGTGATACACGCCTCGGGCGGTCGCTGTACGCCATCGGCGGCAACGAGGCCGCGGCCAATGCCTCAGGCATTGCGGTGAACAAGGTCAAGACCATGGCCTATCTGGTCAACGGGGTCATGGTGGGCATGGCGGCGGTTCTGTTTATGTCCCGCGTCAACGCCGGCCTGCCCAACGGCGCCATCGGCTATGAGACCGAGGCTCTGACCACCGCCATCATCGGTGGAACCAGCTTCACCGGCGGCATCGGCACCGCGGGCGGCACCATCGTCGGCGCGTTCATCATCGGCTTCCTCAACAACATCATGAACCTGACCAGCGTCAACTCCTACATCCAGCAGATCATCAAGGGCGCGATCATTGCTCTGGCGGTTATCTACGATATCTATGCCAAGAACCAGCGCACCCGCAAAAAGATGGGCAACATTGAGGATAAAGCCAGGAAATAGAATCCAACGGCCAAGGCCGTTGAAATAGAAGGAGGGTATTACAATGAAGAGAGTAGTGAAGAAGGTTCTGTCCCTTGCGCTGATTGTGGCGCTGGCCCTCACCTTGTGCTCCGTTGCCTTTGCAAAGGAATACAGGGTTGCCTACATCGCCCGCGCCCAGGCCGATTCGTTCGCCGCGTGGCTCGCCAACGGTGTAAAGGAAGAGGCCACGAAGTATCCCGACATCACCGTGGATGTGTTCGATGGCCAGGCCAACGACGAAACCGAAAACTCGCTGATTGAGAATGCCATCACCAACAAGTACGATTGCATCATCATCCAGCCCAACAATGGCGAAGCCCAGCGTCCCTATGCTGAGAAGGTCGTTGCCGCCGGCATCATCTGCATCACCACCAATGCCCGCATCGACGGCATCAAGGGTGCGTCCACCGTTGATGCTCAGCCCTACGAGCAGGCTGCTGTCAACGCCCGCATGGCGCTGAAAGTGGTGCCCCAGGGCGCTACCGCCGTCATTCTGCGCGGCCCCGCCGGCAACTTCCACGCGGACGAGCGTCTGAAGGCCTGGAAGGCTGAGTTCTTTGACAAGAGGCCCGACGTCAAGATCGTGGGCGACGACTATGCCAACTGGAACAAGGACGAGGCCATGGCCCTGATGGAGGACTGGGTGACCAAGGTAGACAAGCCCATCGGCCTGATTGCGTCCATGAACGACAACATGTGCGCCGGCGCCCTGGAAGTCATCAAGGACAACCCCGATTATAAGGGCGTGCTGTCCTTTGGCGTTGACGGCACCGCCGAGGCCTGCCTGCTGATTGAGGAAGGCCGCATGACCGCCACCTGTCTGCAGAACGCCTATGAGCTGTCCGAGCTGCTGCTGAGCACCGCCCACAAGCTGCTGACCGGCGCGGAGACCCAGATCGACACCGACGTCGGCAATCCCCTTTACACCATCGACAACGTGGCGGAGCTGCGTGAAATCCATGTGAAGGCCGGTGCGCTGAAGTAATAAGCACGTGCGCTGAACTTCCCACAGACGGAGGCCGCCCCGGACTGGCTGACACTGCCGGCCCGGGCGGCCTCCGGATTTAAATTTGACGATAGGAAAGGAAACGACTATGTCCAACAAGGCCTTTTACCTGACGAAGCTTGAGGAAATGGAAGCCCGTGAGGCCCCGATGCCCGTGATGGGCCCGGACGATGTGATTATCAGGATACAGTCCGTGGGCGTGTGCGGATCCGATCTGCACTACTACAGCAAGGGGGCCATCGGCAATTTCATCGTGAAGTTCCCCTTCATTCTGGGGCACGAGGCGGCCGGCATCGTTACCGAGACGGGCAAAAACGTGAAGACGCTCAAGCCGGGCGACCGTGTGTGCATGGAGCCGGGCATCCCCTGCATGAAGTGCGAGGAGTGCCTGACCGGCCACTACAACCTGTGCAAGGATGTGAAGTTCTGGGCCACCCCGCCCTATGATGGTGTGCTGTGCGAATATGTGTCGCATCCGGCGGCCTTCACCTTCAAAATTCCGGACAACATGTCCTTCACCGAGGGCGCGCTGGTGGAGCCGCTGGCCATCGGTCTGCACGCCTGCAACACGGGCGGTGTCAAACTGGGGCAGACGGTGGCCATCGTGGGCGCGGGCTGCATCGGCCTGGTGACGCTGCTGGCGGCCAGGGCCTACGGTGCGACGCAGATTATCGTGGGCGACGTGCTGGATAAGCGCCTCGACAAGGCCCGTGAGCTGGGCGCGATTCCGGTCAATACCAGGGAGACCGATCTCGCGCAGAAGGTGATGGAGCTCACCGGCGGCCGCGGCGCGGACGTGTGCATCGACTGCGCGGGCTTCACACCCACCGTGGACAGCTGTCTTTCCGCCGCCAGGCCTGCGGGCATGGTGGTCATCGTCGGCATGGGGGAGGACCGTGTGAACGGCTTCAATACCTCCATCATGTCTACGAAGGAGCTGACCGTGAAATCCATTTTCCGCTATCGCAACCTCTATCCCACCGCCATCAACGCCATTGCGGACGGCAGGATTGACGTCGGCTCGATTGTGTCCCATCGGTTCACCTTCGGCGATACCATCAACGCCTTTGCCACCTGCACCAAGGATATCCGCAACGTGGTCAAGGGCGTCATTGAGTATTGATTTAACGGCCGGCCCTGCCGGAACATTCCAATCCCGTCCCCGCGACGCTTGCCGCCGCGAGGACGCTGCTGACTGAAACGGCCGCGGCGGGGCAGCCCGTCCGGGACGCGGGGCAGGAAGAAAACCCCGTTTTTAACCTGTTGCGGCATGGAGATTATCTCAACGGCGGGGAAGGGCACCTGAACAGGTATAATGATTTGAGAATTCTTTGGGGGGAGTTTCAATGAAGGCATTATTTATTAACGGGAGTCCGCGTAAGAACTGGAACACCCACAAGATGCTGGAGAGTGCGATGAACGGTGCCGCCGGGGCCGGGGCGGAAACGGAGCTGGTCCATCTTTACGACGCCCCGTTCAGGGGCTGCGTGAGCTGCTTCGCCTGCAAGGTGAAGAACAGCAAAACCAACGGCCTCTGTGCCTTCAGGGATACGCTGACCCCGACGCTGGAGAAGGCGCGTCAGGCGGACGTGATTGTGATCGGCAGCCCAATCTACTTCAGCTATCCCACGGGGGCGGTCCGTTCCTTTATGGAGCGGCTGTTGTTCCCCGTGCTGCGGTACAGCGCTGAAGAACGGTCGATATTAACGAAGGTCATCCCCACGGCGATGATCTATACGATGAACTGCCCGGAGAACCTGGCGGGACAGATAAATTACCCAACGCTTCTTTCCCCGAACGAGCAGGCGCTCAAACTGCTCTTCGGCTACTGTGAGACGCTTTGTGCCCACGACACATACCAGTTCAGCGACTACTCGCGCTATGACGTGACGATGTTCAATGAGGCAGAAAAGGCAAAGCAGCGTGAAGAACAGTTCCCGAAGGACCTTCAGAATGCTGTTGAGCTGGGCAAACGGCTTGTTGAGAAGGCAAAGGAGCTTAACGCCTAGCAAAAAGCAAAAGAGGCAGGGGGGCAAAAACGCGGTGAGGCACTGGAACCGGCGGTGAAATCCATCGGGATTAAAATTAAAATCTCCGGGCCTGCAGCCGGATGTCCGGAAAGCAGAAGCGGGCATGGGACAGCAGGCCATGCGGCTTATTATGTACACCTTGGGTTTAAGGAGGCCGGTCCTTTTCCGTGCTGAGCATAAAAATCCGGCAGAGGGCACGAGGGGATCTGGAAGGATTACCCGGAGAACATCCGTTGAGGCGAAGAAAGAGAAAAGATATGTGGAGGGCAGACAGAGGTCCAAATGACGATGAACGGAGACAAAAATAAAACCGCTTCTGGCACGGCGCTCATCATTCTTGCGGGCGTCTTTTGGGGAAGTATGGGCATATTTGTCCGCAGATTGGCTGTTTACGGCTTCAGTTCCATCCAGATTGTCTGCCTGCGGGTCGTGCTGGCCGCTCTGGCCTTCAGCCTGATTGTGCTGATTAAAAATCCGGCTGAATTTTTTATTTCCCTGCGTGACCTCCCCCTCTTTCTCGGGCTTGGCCTTGGCAGCGTTCTCTTCTTCGCGGTATGTTATTTTACCGCCATCTCAATAATGCCCCTTTCCACGGCGGCGATTCTGCTTTACACATCCCCGATCTGGATCATGTTGATGTCTGTGCTGTTTTTTCGTGAAAAGATGACGGCACGGAAAATCCTCGCCCTTCTTCTGGCCTTCGGGGGATGTGTGCTGGTTTCCGGGATTTCCGGCGGGGGGCTGACCGCAAAAGGACTTCTTATCGGGCTGGGCTCCGGTGTTGGTTACGGATTATACAGCATTCTCGGCACCATTGCCCTGCGGCGTTACTCCCCCTACACCGTCACGACCTGGACTTTTCTGTTTGCGGGCCTGGGCTCTCTTTTCATCAGCCATCCGGCCGATATCGCTTTGAAGTTCCATGCCGCCCCGTCCTTGATCGGCCTTGTGTTTTTGTGCCTGCTGACCGCGCTGATTACGGCCGTCATCCCTTTCCTTGCCTATACGCTGGGTTTGCACAGTGTTGAAGCCAGTAAAGCGGGGATTCTCGCGACGGTCGAGCCCATGGTCGCCACTCTGGTGGGGGTCTTCGTCTTCTCTGAGCCCCTGACCTTTATGTCCGGACTTGGCATACTGCTGATTCTCACCGCAATTGTGATCCTGAATGTTTCTGCAGGCCGAAGTGAGAGAGGTTGAAATTCTGCCGGATATCCATTACTGATATCCATTAAAGAAGGCGAGGAAGGCTGAAAAGGGAGAGCGGCGGGCTGACAGGCGGCAGGGTCTTCTGCGCGCCAATGCCCTCAGAGGTCCCCGTGCTTTGCTCCGGCAGTCCCGCGGACCCGGAATAGCCTTCCCCCGCCTGGGAAACAGGACGAAAAGAAATGTCCTGTCATAAATATTTCCCTGTAACGCTTCTCCTGCATGAACGGATCTCTTCCAGCGTGCCGGCTGCGACTATCCGGCCGCCTTCCGCGCCGCCGCCCGGCCCCATGTCAATGATGAAGTCGGCGTTGCGGATCACGTCAAGGTCATGCTCAATAACGATGACCGTGGCGTCATTCTCAATAAGCCCCTGAAAGACCCCCATCAGCGTCCGGACATCCAGCGGATGGAGTCCGATTGTGGGCTCGTCGAACACAAAGACGGAGTCCTCCTGACGGCGTCCCATCTCGGAGGCAAGCTTCAGACGCTGCGCTTCGCCGCCGGAGAGGCTGGGCGTCGCCTCGCCCAGAGTCAGGTATCCAAGCCCCAGGTCTGTTAAAGTCTGAAGCCGCTGACGGACCAGACTGAGATCCCTGCAGGCTGCCCGGGCATGATTGATATCCATCGCCATAAGCTCCGGCAGGGAATACGTTTCTCCTGCTTTGGACGTGCGGCGTATCTGTCCGGCTTTCTTCGCGTAGCGGGAGCCCTTGCAGTCGGGACAGGGGATCTCCACGTCAGGAAGAAACTGCACATCAAGGCTGATGGTCCCCGTTCCGTCACAGGTCGGGCAGCGCAGACTGCCTGTGTTGTAGGAAAAATCCCCGGCCCTGAGGCCGTTTTCTTTGGCGTTTGCAGTTCTGGCGAAGACCTTCCGCAGCTCATCGTGCACGTTGGCATAGGTGGCGACGGTCGAACGCACGTTGATGCCGATGGGCGTCGCGTCAATGAGCTTGACCTGCCGGATGCCATCGGCGGCAATACTTCGGATATGTCCCGGCAGCTTTTTCCCCGCTGTCTTTGCCTCCAGCGCCGGTATCAGGCTCTCAAGAATCAGCGTCGTCTTTCCTGAGCCGGAGACACCGGTCACGACGGTCAGTCTCCCCCTGGGTATGCGGACGCTCAGGGGCTTTACCGTGTGGATAGCTGAGGTCGAAAGACAGATTTCGCCCCGGCTGAACAACTCTGACGCAGGGATCTGGGGACGAAGGGGGGCGTGGGCTTCCCCGGACAGGAAGGCCCCTATTTTTGAGGCGGGATGACGTCTTATCTCCGGGATTGTCCCCTCGGCGATGACCTGTCCCCCCTCCGCGCCGGAATCCGGCCCCATCTCAATAATCCAGTCCGATTCCGATAAGACCTGGGTATCGTGGTCCACCAGCACAATGGAGTTTCCGTCCGCCACAAGGTCGTGCATCACGGCGTTCAGCCCCTCGATATTTGAGGGATGCAGGCCGATGGAGGGCTCGTCAAGGACATAGAGCACGCCGGTGGTCCTGTTCCGCACGGAACGGGCAAGCTGCATTCTCTGGCGTTCCCCTGTGGACAGCGTGGATGCGGCGCGGTCAAGGGAGAGATAACTCAGCCCCAGGTCCATCAGCCGCTTTGCCGCGGCCTCAAAGGATTCGCAGACAGCCTCTGCCATGGGGCGCATCGCCTCCGGCAGCGAGCCGGGCACGCCAGACACCCATTCGATGAGTTCGGACAGCGGCATCGTGCAGGCCGCGTCAAGAGAAAGACCGCGCAGCCTGGGGGCTCTGGCCGCCCCGGACAGCCTTGTGCCGCCGCAGTCGGGACAGACGTCCTCCTTCAGAAACTTTTCGACGCGCTTCATCCCCTTCTCGTCCTTCACCTTGGACAGCGCGTTTTCCACCGTGTAGGTCGCGTTGAAGTAGGTGAAGTCCATCTCACCCGCCGCGCCGTTCGTCTTGTTTTGATAGATCATGTGCTTTTTGATGGCCGGGCCCCGGAAGACGATGTCCCGTTCTTTCTGCGTCAGCTCCCGGAACGGCACGTCTGTCCGCACTCCCATATCTCTGGCGATGTCCTTCATCAGCGACCACATCAGCGTTTGCCACGGGAGCACGGCCCCCTCATCAATGGAGAGGGACTCGTCGGGAACCAGCGTCGATTCGTCCACCGTCCGGACCATGCCGGTCCCGCCGCAGGTTCGGCAGGCCCCCTGACTGTTGAAGGCAAGCTCCTCCGCTCCCGGGGCGTAGAAATGTTCCCCGCATTCCGGGCAGACAAGTTCCTGTTCCGCCGCGACGGCGAGGGTCGGCTCCAGGTAATGGCCGTTGGGGCAGCGGTGGTTTGCGAGGCGTGAGAACATGAGCCGCAGGATGTTCAAAAGCTCCGTGCCGGTTCCGAAGGTGCTGCGTATGCCGGTCCCGCCGGGACGCTGATGGAGAGCGAGCGCTGCGGGAACGTAGAGTATCTCGTCCACCTGTGCCTTTGCCGCCTGGGTCATCCTGCGGCGTGTGTAGGTGGAAAGCGACTCAAGGTAACGGCGTGAGCCTTCGGCATAGAGGACGCCCAGGGCGAGCGAGGATTTCCCGGAGCCGGAGACCCCGGCTATGCCGACGATTTTGCCAAGCGGAATGTCCACGTCGATATTTTTCAGATTATGCACCCTGGCTCCGCGCACCAGGATCTTTTGCGGCTTGAGGCTGCCGGAGTTCATCTGGAAAAATCTCCTTTCAAACGGTTAAAAATCAGGCTCCGTGTTCCTTTGCGGCTTTCTGATTTGAAAAAGGCTTCTGCCGCTCTGCTGAATCATTTCCGTCTCCGGCAGTTCTTCTGCAAAAGACGTTCAGCCATTTTTCCCCTGAGTGTTCCGGGCGCACGTCGTCCGTTATCTTCTGCCGTATCAGGGACAGGGCGGGAATCCCGTCAAGCAGTCTCCGGAGGGAGGTTTCGTCCATGTCCGTGTAAAACCGTCCGTCCCTTTCTCCGGAGGACGTCCCGTACTTGAAGGACATATAGAAGCACCCGCCGGGCACCAGGCGCTCCGCAAGACGGGCCGCGACATCGCCGGTTTCCTTCGCTGTCAGGTGCAGCAGGGACGCGCTGGCCCATATCCCGGCCAAAGGCACTTCCGGCTCGTATTTACGGAAATCGCAGCACACGACGGGCTGACCGATGACCTCCGAGGCAAGGCGGCACAGCTCTGAAGAGCCGTCCACAGCAATGACGCGATAACCGCGGCTGATGAAGAACCGGCTGTCCCTTCCCGAGCCGCAGCCCAGGTCAAGGAGGGTGCCATGAACGGGGAGCAGGGAAAGAAACTCTTTGCAAAGCGGGCTCATATCGCTGTGCAGAGTGCCGGCGGCATATTGGGCCGC
>JAIKZX010000072.1 GCA_024681935.1 Fretibacterium sp. | reverse complement strand
ACCCTTAAGCCGCTCACGACATGGGCCTGCCCCTGAAACCCTCATGATAGGGGCCGCCGGATGGCAGACCCTATTGCATTCAAATAATATAACACTGATGACTACTGAATTATAATGGGCTTTTCGGCGGCTGTCAATCATGCGCGGGGGCCTGTGCCTGCGGAGGGGTGGGCGGCATCGCGTTTATCCCCTCCAGCAGCAGGAAAACGGCCCCGTAATAGAAAAGCGCCGCCAGCGTCCCCGCAATGACCAGCGAAACGAAACCCGGCTGCCGTGTCAGCCGTCCCGCCGGAAGATGGAAAAACTTATGCGTTCCCGCCACCTGACCGCAATACTTCAGGATCTTTTGGAAAACCCGCTTATCCCACTTGTTCATAGTTATTGTATGTTCCTCCGTTCCCAATCAGATGCCGACCTTTCCCTCCCGGGCCGGATAATTCGGCAGCAGAACACCACCGGTTAAAGTGACCCCATTTCCTGGTACCTTAAATTATACCCCGCGGCCCTTCGGCCGCGGGGTATGAGGAAAAGATGTTCGGTTCGGTTACTCTTAGCGCTTAAACTTGAACGCCGCCAGGCACGCCAGCGAAAGCGCCGCCAGGCTGCCAAGCCCCGCGTCGCAACCACCGCTGCTCTTCGAGGTTCCGCCGTCCTTCGCCGCTGTGACGACCGGGGCGTAGGTTACGCCCTCCGTCAGTTTCACCGCCACGTTGACGTGGCCATTTGATGGGACGGACGTGATTTCCTCGCCGCTGTCGTTCAGGAACAGGTAATCCTCCTCACCCTCAGCCAGCGCGACTCCTTCCTTCGTGGAGTTCGGGAAGCCGTGCCATTTCAGCGTGCCCTTCAGCGCCGGGTCGGCCTTGAACCCCAGGACGAACACCGCCGTCTTGAGCGGCATGATCTTCGGGAAAACAGCCACCACCACGCTCTTGTCGCTGGAGATCATGCTGAGCTGCTCCTCGCTCAGCTCATCGCTCAGGTCTGCCGCGCTCCGGGCCGCGCCGATGATTGCATTTTCCCCCAGGTCGAAAACGATATTCCCATCGCCCAAGGCCGCCTCAATAGCCTTTTTCGCCTTCTCCTGGGCCGTCTCGTCAACAAAGGCGCTGCTGCTGCCGCTGATCGTTACGGGCACGCAGACGGGATCGGAATCGTCGTGCTCCTCGTCCGACTGGACCTTGCACCAGACATAGTATTTTCCGCCCTCAACGGCTGTCGGGATTTCCGAGCTGTATTCAGCCGGCTCGGTGACGCCGTCTTTGCCCAGCGCGTACAGTACCCTTAATCCGCCTTCGATGCGGGCGTCGTTAAACAGAAGGGCCTGCGCCGTTCCGTCACAGGGTCTGTCGTTTGTCGAAGGAGCGCGCAGCAGCCGGGCGGGGGCCTTTTCATTCGCCCTGATCTCCACCCATTCGGAATAGACCTCGCTGCTCTCGGCCTCCGCGGTCCTTACTTCCGCGCTCGCGGCCTTCCTGCTCTTGACCCTCACATGATAAAGGCCGGGTTTTGTGAAGGACACATCGCCATCCGGCGTGAGAATCATGCCGTCGTTGTTGTCAGCCAGCTCCTCCCATTCGTACCCGATGGCTTCCTCCTGACTTGTGCTGTCATGAACGGCCACCTGAAGTTTTCCCTCGCCCTCGATGCTCTCCTGATCGGCACTGACTCCGCCCACAAAACGCCTGCTTATGATGAGGTTCGTGTCGTCATTCGCCAGTCCGTCGTATTTGACCGGCACTTCGGGCTCCTCAACATAGTCTTCGTCGCCCAGCACTTCGGCAGTGATTTCTTTCCAGGCGGAATAGACTTCATTGGGTCTGGCCTTATCGCGTACCCTCACGCGGAACGTCCTGGGCTTGGTGAAGGTCACCGTGCCGTCGGGGTCCAGCTTGATGCCCTTGCTCGGCCGCTCCCGCGATTCCCACTCATATTCGGCATCCACCTCTTTCCCGGTGCTGTCAACGACGCTGACCTCAAGTTTCCCGTCGTCCTCAAGCTTCTCCGGGGCCGAATTGACGATGCCATTGTAAGTCCCCTCTATCTCGTAGGTTAAGTTTGCCTTCTCCGCCTGGACGTTGACATCCAGTATGGCGGTGTGGGCAAGGTCAGAGTTTTTGGTGTATTTTTTCGAGCCCAGCGCCGAGGGATAGCAGTTCTCGTCGATGATGTACTTCATACGGCATTTCCCCGGCTTCACCGCCCTGAATTTTGTGTAGCCCGCGGAGGTCTTTTCGATGAGCACAGGCGCCGCCTCAGACTTCAGTTCCTTCCCGTCCTCGCCCACGACGATCCAATGGCCGTAGCTCTTGTTGAAGCCATAGTACTCCGCGTTGCGGTCGTTGTAACCGACGACGGGCAGGTACTCGGTATAGGAGTACTTCCCCACGCTCATGTTCGCCAGGTTGTTTTCGTCAACAAACGAGATGTTGGGCTTTTTCAGCTCAACGGAATGCAGGGGATAGAGGGCCGCGATGCCGGAGACCTCGTTGTACGTGGTGTGGTTCGTGAAGACCATCGTCGCGCCGGTGGGGGACATGGGCACGTGCGTGGTGATCACCGGGACGACTTTCTTGACATCGTCCATAAGAACGGTCTTCCAGTCGATTCCCTGTGGATCGAGATGGGCCTCGCCGTCGATAAGCGCCCGCTGCTTGAGGTCCGCCCTGGCGCCGCCCGCTTCGGCGCCGAAGGTGTAAGTGCGCTTATAAAAACTATCCCCTGCCTCGATCGTGACCTTATACGAGAGCATGACGGGGCAGTTATATTTTGTGGTGACGGTAGAGTTGGACTCGCCCTGCCTCAGCATCGCGCTGGTGTAGGGCGGGAGCGTGACCTGGATGCTGTTCTTGATCTGACCGCTTTTCGTCGTTCCCTGCGATTTCGACCATCCTTGCGTAAAGGTCTGGCTAGCCTCGAAGGAAAGCTCGGTGCCAACCTCGAAAATACCAACAGTGAACTTGGCTGAAGCCTTTACCCCCTCCTTCAAGCTGTATGCAGAGGAATTGTTCACAGTGCTTGTGAGGGTTTCGGTCACGGTTTTTATCACATCCTGGCCCAGGGTCACGGTCTTATCGGAGTCGTTCTTCGCGGACGCGGACTGCACGTTCTTCGCCTCGTCGTTCTTCACGGTCTTCGAGACATAGTGCTTCGTCTCCCCGGGCAGCACCACGCCGACCTGAAAGTCTGAAAAACGCACGCGGATGGCACAGCTCTTAGCTTCCAGAGGGTTATTAACAACGATGACTGTTTCCACATAACCGTCGTTGTTCCACGTCGGGGCTTGGTAGGTGCAAATGTGGTTAAGGCGCTGTTGAGTCCCGTAACCACGCCACCTTACGGCTTCTCTTGCCGTGTCTTTGAGTGCGCCGTAGCCTGAGAACGGCTGGTATAACTCCACGGCCAGCCGCATCCAGAGGTCGCCCATCGAGGGGTCATCCTGCATGGGGTCACGACGCCAGTCGGGGTCGTCCACTTTCAGTGAGCTGTGCCTCTTGGAGAACATATCCTCGTAGAGCTTTTTGGGGCTGTCGAAATTGGCGGAGTCCACGTTGTAGTAGGTGATCCCGTCGACCTCGTAGGTGTCCGCGATGGGCGGAGGGGTCTCATCCGCGCGGGCCGCGCCCGCAAAAGCCGCTGTTGCCACAAACAGCGCCAACGCCAAAAAGCCAAAGGACTTTCTGTTACTCATCCTGTTGCCTCCTTAAAATTGAATCCTCAGCCGTTTTCGGCATTTTCTGCCCTTTCTCTTCCCGTTCCGTATAATTGCGTATTATAGCACCAACAGAGGGCGCTGCGGAGTATCGTTTCCCTTGCTTTGAGCTGTTCGCACGGCGCGCCGGCGCGCTCTTCCGGCGGGGTGCCCCTCATTCATGCGCCTGAGATATGGTAAAATCTTTTTTGAGGAGTTTCAGGAGGCTGTCCCCCCCTGAACTTCGATCCTGAAGGAGGCATAACAGGTTTCAGGGCGGTTAGCCCTGAGTTTAAAATGATATTTTCCTTTGCCGCTTCTCTGGTATCGGTGGTGATCGTCTTTTATGAGGCGGCGAGCATGATCGTCCCGCTCAGGGTCCCCGCCGTCTGGAAGGTCGCCGGCGCCACGCTTCTGCTGCTTGGCGCCTTCAAAAACACCCTGTTTCAGATGCTGGGCGGCGGAATGTTCTTCGCTCCCGATCTGCCCCGCGGGATGATGTTGGCCGGAGCACTGCTCTACAACCTGCTCATCGTGGCGTTGTTCCTGTCGGTGGTGAAGGATGCCGTCTGGCTCCTCTGGAAGGCCTGTCACCTCCTGGGCATGTGCCGGAGGGCCTTCCCGGCGGGCAAAGCCTCTGGGGCCGTCCTCGCCCTCGCCGTTATCCTTACTTTGTACGGCACATGGGAGGCCATTCGGGTTCCCGATGTGGCAATCCACGACCTGTCCCTTCCGGGGCTTTCGGAGGAATTTGAGGGAAA
>JAIKZX010000007.1 GCA_024681935.1 Fretibacterium sp. | reverse complement strand
AGCTCAAGGGCATAGCTCTCGGAACGGTTCACCTCCAGCGTGGGGTACTTCAGGCAGGGGGCCAGCCCCGCGCCCAGGTTGTACACCGCGTCGTCCGTGGCCGTGCCCTTGATATTGCCAAGGGTCATGGATTTCCTGATGGTGCTTCCGTCCGCGTTGGTCCCGCCGTTCAGAACAAGACCCGCCTTCGCGCTCTTCAGCGTCTTCATAACCGCCATATTTCTCACCTCCTTTCATAAAATCATAAAAAAAGAGCGGCCCCATGGGGGACGCCCTCCGTTTCCTGTCAGCCTTGCGATGATACTATCCTATCACGTTTTTTCGATTGGGAAAGGGCGGAAAAGGGCCGCTTTCAGGCCGATTTCGGGCCACCACAAAAAAGGGCCGGCACGGTTCTGTTCAGAAGATCCGAAACGCGCTGCTGAAGGGGGCCAGCGTCCACGCGGCAGACAGCAGCGACAGGACGCCGCTTCTGCGGGCCGCCGGGCATCATACAAACCCGGAATCCTGCTCTCTTCTGATGGAGACCGGGTCCAACCCTGATGAAGACCGGGGCCAATTTTGATGAAGACCGTAGCCAACCATGATGGAGACCGGATCCAATTATGATGGGGATCAGAGCTGATTTTGATGTGACAGGCGGAGATTTCTTCAAAACAGGACTTGCCAAACTTCCCCACTTATGTTACATTTAATCCATATTCCGAAAGGAGGAATAACAGGATGGAATTTGGTGAGAAAGTTCGTACTCTGAGACGTAAGAAAAGGATGACACAGGAAGACCTTGCCAAGGCAATGAATGTTCAGAGGAACACCGTGTGGCGATGGGAAAATACAAGAGCGAATCCCGATAAAAACACGATGATTCTCCTTGCTGCTACCCTTGACACATCCATCGCCTATCTGATGGGGGAAACGGACAACCCGGATCGTATGGACTTCGGGCAGTCTCCGGTGTTTTTCCAGCCCTCAAACGTCCGGGCCCACAGTACAATCAGTGTCCCGCTCATCGCTGGCGTTGTCAGTGCGAGCTGCAGCGAGGGAAATGCCTACGCCGACGAGGTGGAATGGGAGGAGGCCACCACTCTCAGCATTCTCCGCCGCTATCTGGACGGGTATCGCTGGCATGAGGGCAAAAACAGCTTCCTGTCAATGATTGTCGAGGGCAACAGCATGGAGCCGCGTATCCATGACGGGGATATCCTCCTGTTTACCAGGGCCCCCTGCGACAACGGCAATTTTGCCATCGTGAAGTACGACGACCGCATCATCGTGCGCTCTGTCTGGGATAATCACCAGGGACGCATCAGGCTTCATGCCATGAACCCCGCCTATGAGGATATTGAGGTGAACATAAGGGGCGACTCAAAAGAGTTTGCCATTTTGGGCAAGGTCATCCGCCGCATCTGCATGGAGAGCCTCTCCGACGGGGCTATTTAACAAAAAGCGGGGCTCCTCTGCCTCGCTTATGGCCTCCGCCGGAGGTGGGTCAACCCCGGGAGGTCCGTCAACCAACCCAGGGGGCGTTCAACCTCTGGCCGCCGTCAGAGCGGCACCGGCGAGCCATTCCACTTTCTGGCCGATTCGTCCCCGGGGACTGCCACGTGCATTCCCCAGGGGTACTCTATGACTTCCCGGTCGTGCAGACCCAACATCCGCCGGGCCATGTCTCCCGGCAGCGGCGCGATGTCCGCCGCGCAGCCCGGCAGATGGCGGCTCTGTTTTGCTCCGCCCGCCTCCGCATTGTGCGCGGGACACCGGAATCCGCTGTTTATCCTCACCGGGCCGCCCCATGCCGCCCGGAACAGATCCAGCCACAAAACCAGACTCTGAGCCGGCTGGCCCTGCCCGCAGCAGCGGCACTGAAATTCCTCCGGCCTGAAAAACCTCACGTCATACGCCATCATTCTGAATTTCCCTCCTCTCCCCCGTAGGCCCGCCACAGCTTCTTCGTCTCTCCGTCCTCATTCAGCGGACTGATGGTGCAAACCGCGCAATGCCGCAGCCTGTCGATGGACGCGCGCAGCAGTTTCAGCTCACGCTCCATGCGGAGAAGCAGAAACGCGGATACCGCAATGGAAAACGCCTTATCAACTATGCCGCCGAACATCTCTTCCAACCCCTTCACCTCCTTCGTCGTCTCTCTTTTCTCTTTTCACTTTTTTCCCCTCTGCGGCGCTCTGACCTGTCGCCGACGCGCGTTACGCGTTCAGCGGAACTTCCGTGGTCGTGGTGGTGATCTTCTCAATCTTCGTCGCCGTCACCGGCACCACCGGGTAAATCTGCCCGTTGGCCACGATGCCGCCGGCCAGCGCCTGCATATCACTGTCCTGCACGGACGGGTTGATGTCAGAGAAGGTCTTGGACAGGGAATTGCCCAGACCGTCCCGGAAACTGAACCGTCCCGTGGTCTTTGTCTCGCTCATCACTTTCACCTCCTTTCACAATTCAACGTGGGGGAAGCCCCCCACGCGCCTCAGGGGACGCCGCCCCTGAAAATCCCGCCTGCCGTCTTACTCATCGGAGAGCTCGACGGTCTCCGTCTTGGTGATCGTCAGCACCGGGTGGGCAAGGCACGCGGCCAGCAGAGACGCCACGCTGAAAATCTTGTCGTTGTCCGCCCCGGCCCGCAGGCCGTTGATGCCGACGCTCCCCCTGAGGAGCCCTCCGCTGCTGTCCGTCCCCCTGTTGGTGACAAGGGCCGCTTTGCAGCTCACCGGAGTCGTCATAATCATAAATATCACCCCCTTTGCGAAATATCGCTGAGTTTTGAAATTCTGCCGCAGCGGCAGCCGCAAATTCCCGCGCCATCACCTCCGTCACCGTCTCCGCCACGTCGGGAAATACGCGCGTTATCGTCCCGCCGCCGACGGCGTAGGTGAACCGAAGGTCTGTCCTCGCTGCCGTCTCTCCCGCCGCCATGCTGCCGCCTCCTTTCATCGGTGTTTCCGTCATATTCACTTTTCAAGTTGCCTGGGCATCAGGGGGAGGGCAGCGCCCGCCCCTGAAATGCCCGTCGCCCATAAAGTGGGCTTTCCGCCGGGAATCGCTTTCTGATGGTCACTCCCTCAGGACGCCAGCCTCAGGTTTGCTTCCCCTGCGGAAAGAATTATATCACCTGTTAAACTTTTTTGCAACACCTCCCTCTCTTGACAAGGAGAAAATCATTGTGTATTATGCTAAGTACGCTACGAGATGTAGCACGGTAACTTGACAATTGAATATGCAGGCAACAAAAAAACCTGAGCCCGTGAGTTTTCAGGGGGATGAAGTGTCCCCCTGAGGTTCAATCTCCGGAAGTTACATGGGGGCTGCTTTCCCCCCTGAGCTTCAATCCCGGGGGTTTCAGGGGGTCTTTTCCCCCTGAGCTTTAATCTGAATTTGTGTGATGGGAGGGTTTTATCATGTGTCGTGTTCACACCAGAGGCAGCGTTGTGAACGTCAGCTGTGAGGTGAATGTTCCGGTTCAGGTTCTCATCGTGCCGGCGTTCTGGCGCTTCCGGGGCTCCGGCACGCGCCGTGAGCCGTTCACTCATTCCGGACGGAACAGGGACAACATTCTGCCGTTTGACGAGTGTCTGCGGGAGCTGATGTCCCGGTGGGAAAAGGACGGGCAGGATGATGACGCGGGAGGGGATGCCGCATGAACAGCGATATTCGCCTGAGCGTTAATTTTTTCAGCCACATCAAGACGATGCAGCTTGAAAAACGCTGCGGAAAGGAGGGCGTGTTATGTCTTCTGAAACTGTGGGTGTGGGCCGCAGTAAACCGGCCCGACGGCAATCTTTCCGGCTTTTGCTCCGCCGACCTGGAGTCGTTCTCCGGCTGGACCGGTGGAGACGGATGCTTTGCTGAGGCGCTGCGGGAAATTGGCTGGATCGATGGTGAGGAGGGCTCCTCTCAGCTTCACGGCTGGGAGGAGTTCCAGACCTGGGTGACGGATACGGCGCGTCGGGAAAA
>JAIKZX010000222.1 GCA_024681935.1 Fretibacterium sp. | reverse complement strand
CCCGCTTCAGCGAGTCCGTTTTCTTCACCTGCACCGCCGCCTCAAGGGACGTGCCGATGGTCTTGTCCGCGCGGAGGCTCTCCAGCATCCGGCTCACCGCGCCGCGGAGGGTCAGCGCCTCCTCCCACAGAGCGTCCAGGTCGTCGTCAAGCTTTGAGGCGTCCTGCTCCGGGAAGTTCGCCAGAAAGACGCTCTCCGCCAGCCCGGCGTCGATTTTCTTCATCTCCTGCCAGATTTCCTCGGCCGTGAAGCTCAGGATGGGGGCCAGCATCCGCGTCAGGGCGGAGAGGACCTCCCACATGGCCGTCTGAGCCCCGCGCCGCGTCAGGGAGTCCGCCGGCTCGGTGTAGAGGCGGTCCTTGCTCACGTCCAGATAGAACGCGGAGAGCTCGTTGACGCAGAACGAGTGGATGGCCGAGGTGGGCACATGGAACTCGTACTCATCAAAGCCTTCCCTTGCCCGGCCGATGACCCGGTGCAGCCGGTCCAGAATCCAGCGGTCCATGGAGGGCAGCTTGTCGAAGGGAACGGAGTTTTCGCCGGGCCTGAAGTCGTGCAGGTTGCCCAGCAGGAACCGCGCCGTGTTGCGGATGCGGCGGTACGTCTCCGACAGGCCCTTGAGGATGTTGATGGAGACGCGCACGTCGTTGCGGTAGTCTGAGGAAGCCACCCACAGGCGCAGAATCTCCGCGCCGAACTGGTCGATGACCTCCTGGGGCGCGACGGTGTTGCCCAGAGACTTCGACATTTTGTGGCCCTCGCCGTCCAGAGTGAAGCCGTGGGTGAGGACCTCCTTATAAGGCGCCTGGCCCTTGATGGCCACCGCCGTGAAGAGCGAGGACTGGAACCAGCCGCGATGCTGATCGCTGCCCTCCAGATACATCTCGCAGGGCCATGAGAGGCCGAAGTCCTCGTTCAGCACCGACATGTGGGACACGCCGCTGTCAAACCACACGTCCAGAATGTTGCTGTCCTTCTCCACGTTATGACTGCCGCAGTGTTCGCAGACGGCCCTGTCCCCCAGCAGGGACTCCAGACTCTCGCTCCACCAGATGGAGGAGCCGTCGGGCGCGTCCTTCACCTTCTCCGCCAGCAGGCGGATGCGGTCAGACGTCAGGGTGAAGGCCCCGCAGTCCTTGCAGCGCAGCGCGGGCACCGGCACGCCCCAAACCCTCTGGCGGCTGATGCACCAGTCGGAGCGGCTGCTCACCATGTTGTAAATGCGGTCGTGACCCCAGCCGGGAATCCACTTCACGTCATTGTCGATAACCTTCAGGGCGTCGTCCCTGAACTTCGTCACGTTGATGAACCACTGATCCGTTGCGCGGAAGATAACAGGGTTCTTGCAGCGCCAGCAGTGCGGGTAGCTGTGCATGATCTTCCCCGAGCCCAGCAGGCGCCCCCGGGCCTTAATGAGCTCCAGAGACTTCTTTCCGCCCTCGTCCAGAGACATTCCCCCCACAATGGGGGTGTCCGGCAGGTAGTGGCCGGAGCCGTCCACGGGGTTGTAAATCTCCATATTGTAGCGCACTCCCGTCTCATAGTCCTCGACGCCGTGGCCGGGGGCCGTGTGGACGCAGCCTGTGCCGGAGTCCAGCACGATATAGTCTGCCAGGACAAGCAGGATGGAACGGTCATCATAGAAGGGGTGAACCGCCGTCAGCCGATCCAGCTCACTGCCCTTCACGATAAAGAGCGGCTCGCCCAGTTCCAGCCCCGTGTCCCTGCACACGGAGTCCTTCAGCCCGGCGGCAATGAGGTAGACGCGGTCCCCGCACTCGTAGAACCCGTATTCGTACTGCGGGTGGACGGCCACCGCCATGCTGGAGGGCAGGGTCCATGGCGTCGTGGTCCAGATGACAACATAGACGTCCTTCCCTGCAAGCTGGGAAAACTTCTCTCCGACCCCGGGCATGGGGTAGGCCACGTAAACGGAGGGCGAGCTCTCGTCCCAGTACTCAATCTCGCCGGCGGCCAGGGCTGTCTGGCAGTCCGTGCACCAGTAGACGGGCTTGAGTCCCCGGTAAATCAGCCCCTTCTCCACCATGTCCGCGAAGGCGTGGAGCTCCCGGTGCTCAAACTTCGGGTCCAGCGTCAGGTAGGGATGGTCCCAGTCAGCCAGTACGCCGAGACGCTTGAACTCATCGCGCTGCACGTCCAGATAGTGCAGCGCCGTGGCCTTGCAGCGCTTCCTCAGGTCCACGGGGTCGATGCCCGTGCCGAGCTTGGAGAGCCCGCCATCCCGCAGGGAGCGCAGCTCAATGGGCAGTCCGTGGGTGTCCCAGCCGGGGATGTAGGGCGTGTAGCGGCCCATCATCATTTTGGACTTCAGCAGCAGGTCCTTCAGAATCTTGTTGAAGCCTGTGCCGATATGGATATCGCCGTTGGCGTAGGGGGGGCCGTCATGGAGCACGAACCTCTCCCCCTCCCTGCG
>JAIKZX010000221.1 GCA_024681935.1 Fretibacterium sp. | reverse complement strand
CGGGGCCGTCACCCGTCTTCTTCGCCGTCAGCTTCCGCTCGTCCCCGTTCTGCTGGAGCGACACCTGAAAGCCGCGCCCCTCCAGCAGCCGCGTAACGTTGGACACAGCGATGTCGTTGTCAACCGACACCTGGATCTCCGTCGCACCCTTGTCCAGCTCCGCCTTGGTCATGATGACCGGTTCCGGGCACAGCTTGCCCATCGCGTTGACAATTACCATGATGAAACCCTCCCAAATGTGATTAAATTTGATAATGTTACGGCTCCTTCGGCCTCCCCGCGGGGGAGAAAAACCACCCGGGTAACCGTTTCCGCCTGAGTTAAAACCGAAAAGTCAATTTTATCGGCCAGCCATCGTCCAGCGCGGAATTCAGGCACGTGCCATCAATAACGAAATGGAATCTTTAATACGGTGAACAGCAAAAAAAAACGCTTACCCCTGGAGAGGTACGCGCGCACGAAGACACAGGCAGCTGTAAAACCAATCAGGCGCCGTTATAGCCCCTGGGTATTGGACAGCCCTGACGAGGGGGCAGAAAGGCCCTCAACGAACATGCATCCCGTGCATTTTTTGCCTGCGGCACGTCACGTCATCGAGAATCCCTCCTGCAATAATTTTTTTATATATATAATTATAGCAGGAACAGAGGGGATTATGTCCTGAGTTTTATCCTGAGGGGAGCGGAACGGCATGAAAGAACAGAGGACGACGGTCATCCTTGTGCGCCACGGAGAGTGCAGCGCAAACATTGAGGAGCGGTTCAGGGGCCGCTGCGATTTTGAGCTGAACGAACTGGGGCGTCAGCAGGCGGAGCAGATTTCGTCCGCGCTCCAAAGGCTGGCTCCCGCGTTTCTTTACTCCAGCCCTCTGCGCCGTGCGGTCCAGTCTCTTGAGCCGGCCGCCCGGGCCCTGGGGCTTGAGATACAGATTGAGGACGACCTGACGAATATCTCCTTCGGCGCGTGGGAAGGCCGGAAGAAAGCCGACATCGCGCGAGAACAGCCCGAACTGTGGGACCTTTGGAAGCACAGGCCGGAGGAACTTTCTTTCCCCGGCATGGAGAGCCTGGACGAGGTGGGCCGGAGAAGCCGCGCCGTACTGGACCGGCTGGTTCAGGCCCACGCGGGGACGACGATTGCTCTGTGTACCCACCGGACGGTGCTGAAACCGCTGGTGTCCTGTTGTCTGGAGATGACGCGGCCCTGGTTCTGGAAATTCCACTTCGACACCGCGTCGCTGTCCCTTCTCACGCACGACGAACGAGGTTATTCCCTGTTCAGCCTGAACCGCATCGACCATCTGACCCGGCTCAACAGGGAGTGGAACTGACGAAGCGCCCCCATCGGGGGCAACGCCCGCCTGAAGTGGCGCGATATGTTCGTAAGTCACTCCCTCAGCCCAGCGCCACGTCCAGCGCCATCATCAGGCTGAAGCCCACGGCGAAGGAGACCACACCCGTGTTGGAGTGCTCCCCCACGGACATTTCGGGGATCAGCTCCTCCACCACCACATACAGCATCGCCCCGGCCGCAAAGGACAGCAGATAGGGCATAGCGGGGACGACCATCCCCGCGACGATGACCGTCAAAAATCCAAAGACCGGTTCCACCACCCCTGAGAGGGCACCCAGCCAGAACGCGCTCTGCTTGCTGCTTCCCTCCGCGTAGAGCGGCATGGAGACGATGGCCCCCTCCGGGAAATTTTGGATGGCAATACCCAGCGCGAGAGCGAGCGCGTCTCCCGCCGTGATGAGGCCCGATCCGTTCAAAACTCCGGCATAGACCACTCCGACCGCCATTCCCTCCGGGATGTTGTGGAGCGTCACGGCGAGAAACATCATGACGGTCCGGGACAGCCGGCTCTTTGGCCCCTCCGGCTGGTTGATGACCATGTGCAGATGCGGGATGACATGATCCAGCAGGAGCAGGAATCCGATACCCAGCCAAAAGCCGAGGAACGCCGGAAGAAAGGCGAGACGTTCCAGGCTCTCCGACTGTTCGATAGCCGGGACGAGCAGGCTCCAGACCGACGCGGCCACCATCACTCCCGCCGCAAATCCGGTCAAAGCCCGCTGCAGGTTGGTTTTCAGATTGTCCTTCAGAAAAAAAACGCAGGCGGCGCCGAGCAAGGTCCCGAGAAAGGGGATCAGCAGCCCAAACACGGCCGTTTTCATTTTTGCCTCTCCCTGCCTTTCTTCTCACAAAGCCGCGACCGCAGCGGATGTGGCAACGGAGTTCCCGGCGGACGTGCCGGTGGCGGCACCCACGGCGCAACTTTTTCTGTTCTCCTTCCGGAGTTAAGTAATCGAATAAATATATCACACAGCCTTCAAAAATACTATCTGTTTCAGTGTTCTCTTTCCGGCCCCGAGTGGAAAATAAAAAAAAAGCTCTCCCGCCCCGCAGGGGGCTCTTTTACCTCAGGGACAACACCTTCCGACGGCAAATGGATTGACACAGGCACTGATAAAGGGTTATACTTTTAGAAAGTATAAGTTATCATATTATCAACGGTTTACATGACCAAAACTCCG
>JAIKZX010000182.1 GCA_024681935.1 Fretibacterium sp. | reverse complement strand
ACTATTACTGCCATGACCGATAAACCCGCCGAAGAAGGTTCCCGCTGAAAAAACGCTGGCGGTCACCACCACTTTTGATATTTCACAGCCACTGACAATGGATCCGACGAGCGCCGCGGTGTGGGCATAGTTAGCAAAGCTACTGGTGACACTGCCGGCCAGGGTGAGATTTTGTATCTTGGCGTTCTCGACGGATTGGAACAAAGCAAAAAATTTATCACTACCAGCGAGGTTGACGGTCAGAGTATGCCCGCCTCCGTCGAAGGTCCCGCTGAATGTGCCCGTGACATTTTGCGTAACGACGCCCACATTCGCCGTCAGCTTGACGGTATCCCCGCTGTGGTTATTATTGCCGACATTCACGGATTCAGCAAATGCGTTCCAGTCGTCGACGCTGCCGATCACCACATCCGCCGCCAGGGCCGTCATGCTCATGCCAGCCACCAACGCCAGCACGAGCGTCGCGAACGTGAATAATCGGGAAAGTTTAGAAAAGGTTAGTTTTCCCCCTGAAGCCCTGAAGCCCTGAAGCCCTGAAGCCCTGAAGCCCTGAAGCCCTGAAGCCCTGAAGCCCTGAAGCCCTGAAGCCATTGTAACAACCTCTCCTTTCAAGTGTCAAGAGCGGTTTTCAGGAGACGCCCCCACGGAGAACGGGTTTGTCCGGTGACGCTCTTGGGTGGTTTAAACCATTCTACTTTAAAATGGGGTGGAGGGCAAGAGGCGGGGAGGGGCGGGGTTTGACAAACGGACTGTGGGGCGTGATAAGGCGAGGCACGCGGCTGCACCCTTCAACTTTTTGACAAAGCCCGAAGCTGGTCGCGCTTGTTGTATATGACATTGAGGATATAGACCTGCATCTGTGCCTCGTCCACCCTATAGTAGATGATGAAGTTCTTCACGTTCATCCTGCGGACGCCCCGCGACCGCCAGGGTCCCTCCTGAACAAGAATATGCCGGTTAGGCATTTGTTCCAGGGTACTGACTTCCTGCCGGATATGCTGAATATAGTTTCTGGCTATGTCGGGCGCGAGCAGGATATTAGCGATATACTCCTTGAGTTCTATAAGATTCGATATCGCGTCCGGCGTTATAATGACCTTTCAAGTTCATCGAACACTTCACGATAAGGCCGTCCTTCTCCTGCCAGGGATTGTTCGTAGCTGTGCTGCAATTTTGCGTCCAGTTCTGCTTGTGACAAAGCATCAAGCGTCTCCGGTCCACCGGGCAGCACCAACGCAAAGGGAATGCCTTTATGAGCGATGATCTGCCGGTACAGCATATTGATAACAACGGAAACGGGAAGCCCCAGCCGTTGAAGGATGTTTTCTGCTTCAATTTTGACTTGATTTTCCACCCGTGCGCTCACCGTTGCACTTTTCAACATTGTCCATTCCTTCCTTCTTTATTGCCGCGCCCTATCTCATCTTAACTTATTGTATGGCTCTTTGCAATACAATATACTAAGGGGGTTTGACAAACGGACTGTGGGGCGTGATAAGGCGAGGCACGCGGCTGCCCCCTTCAACTTTTTGACAAAGCCCGAAGCTGGTCGCGCTTGTTGATCCAGTAGTTCAGAACAGCGCGGAGCAGCCGCCTGCCCTTCACAGAGATCATGTCGTGGAGGGTGGGCTGTGCGCTATAATAACTCAATAAGGGGTAAGGAGGGCGTTGATATTGCGTATCCTTCAGGTGAAATTCACACGGTCCCAGGGCGCCGGCAAATCCGAAAGCCTCGGTCACGGAGGTGCGGGGAGTCTTTCCCCCGCATCAAATGTGAAGTATGCCCTCATTCCCGCGGAGTGGGCACTGGACCTGGAGGCCCGGCCGGATGGGGATGTCCGGCCGCTCACAGCGTCGCCCTGGTTGACAGACCTTCTTGGAGCGGCGCTCTACGGCTCCGTATGGCCTGGAAGGTGGGATGTCCCCGGAACGGCGGAAATCTTAATTGAAATCCCTGCTAAGGACGCCAACTCAAATCCCCGGCGTTTTCAAATTCGGCGTGAGCTTTGCCCGGAAATGAAAAACCTGAGGTCTGACACGGGTAAGGTCATACTGCACGGCCCGGCGTCCGTCCTGCCGCTTGAGGGCAGTGAAGCCGATCTGCCGGCTGAGGATTCGGGAGGAACGCTGGATGTGCTTCTTGGAGCCTCACCTGAGGCGTTTCTGCGCGGCACTGTCCTTTCACAGCGAGGTTTCGCGAATCTGCTGCGCCTGCCTCCGGAGGAACGGGGGAATGCCCTGGAAAAGCTGGTTGGGCCGGGGCTGTGGGGGGACGTTTCTGCGCTGTTCTGCCGGAGGTATCTGGCCGAGGCTTCAGGAAAGGAAAAATCCGCGGGCACTGACCCGGAGAAAGCCGGGGCTGACCGCACAGAACTGACCCGCACGCTGGACGAACTGAGTGCGATGGAGGTCCTTCTGGACTCCCGGGCTGAGGAGGACCGACGCCAGGAGGCCCTGAGACGCAGCGAGGCGGAACTGCGGGACCTGGACCGCCGCCGGGAGGACTGGGAGCGGGACAAGACCCTGTTTTCTCCGCTTCAGCAGCGTTTGGAGAAGGGCCGTGCTGTGCTGGAGCTGGGGGACGAGTACGCAGATCTGCGGATTCTTCGCCAGAGTCAGGAGAAGAATCGTCTGGATCAACTGGGCGTGCGGGAGGACATCTCCGTTGCGCGGGACGAACTTCATGGCGCGGAGGAGGCCGTTACGCTTCTGGAGGGGAAGTTCCGGGACAAACTGGCCGCTCAAAAACGCCTGGCAGAGACCGCCCAAATGGTGCGGGACCTGGACCGGCAGATTCAGGACCGCCAGGAGGAATCGGACTCCGTGCGGGCGAAGCTGACAAAGACAAACGAGCAGCACCGCGATAAGTCCAGACAGATTGACGGAGACCAAATCCACCTGGAGAAGCTGGGGCTGGCTCTGCGTGAGGCGAAAAAGTACCTTCAGACACATGGCATCGACGAAAAACTCTCCACGGGACTCCCGGCGATACAGCGTTGCTTTGACCTGTTCATACGGGCGCAGGAGCGTCTGACCTCCCTGAAGGAGGCCTATTCCGCCGTGCTCAGAGCCCGGCAGAAGGCACAGGAGGCTCTCAACGACCGTCAGGCGATGTTCTCCAGCGTCTCGTACCGTTTCACTGCCGCCGAAAAAGAACGGGACCGGACGAAGGCGCTCCTCGAGTCTGTGCTGAAGGGCCAGGACCTGGACGCCTGGCGCGCAATCTGTTCCCGGCATCGCCAACGTCTCGAGGCCATGGACAACCTGGCGCGGAAGTTCTCGGAAGAGCAGGAGCTTCAGGAACGGCTGAAACTTCTCCGGGAATCGCTGCAGAAGATGCAGCAGGAGAGCCGTTCTCTGAACATCCGGGATGTGAAGCAGACGGGCAGGATAGGCGAGCTTCAGTCTGAGGTGCAGAAACTGGAGAAGCGTGTGACGCTCCTTCAGCGTATCGACGACCTGGATGCTCTTCGGGAGCTGCTTCAGGATAGTATCCCCTGTCCGCTCTGCGGGGCCGTCACACACCCCTATGTCACAGGAGGGCCCGGCTTTGTCCCCGACCCGGAGGAGGTGCATCGCCAGCTCCGCGAAGCCCAGCTGGATCTGGATCAGCTTAAGGATGAGCTGAGATCCCGCCAGACCCGCTCAGGGCTGCTGTCCGAGGAGATGTCCACGGCCGGTCGGGGCGAGGAGGACTTGCTTCGGGAGCTGCACAATCTGGACGACCAGATTGCGGCGGCGTCGTCGGAGCTGGGGCTGAAGTTCGGCGTGGGAGTGCCGCCGGTTGATGAGCTGAACCGCGTGCTCCAGAGGGAGCGGGATCAGCTTCAGCGCGCCAGCGAAGTGGTAGATGCCGCCGAATCCGCGTCTTCCGCCCTGCGCACAGCGGAAGACGAGTTGGAGCGCCTGCAGGAGAGCCGGGATGAGCTGGCCCGCTACCATCAGGAGGCGCTGTTCCATCTGCAGTCCCAGAGGGCGGAGGAGGAACGCATGGAGGGCGAGAGCCGGAGCCAGGAGGAGTCGCTCGGCAGCCTGCGGCGGGAGCTGATTTCTCAGCTCTCTTCGTACGGGTACAAGAGCCTGCCCGACGAGAATCCGGAGTCGGTCATTAAGGCCCTGGCAGAACGCAAAACCGCCTGGCAGGAGCAGGAACATCGCAAGGATGAGCTGGAGCGGGACCTGGCCGTTGCTCAGGCTGCCATGAGCACGATGAAGAGAGAGCGGGACAGCCTGCACCTGGAGCAGGAGGATCTCAGCAGCCGCCTTCGGGCTGTAGAGGCTGAACGGGACAGCTTTCAGCAGCAGCGGATCGTTCTGTTTGCGGCGCGGGACCCTGAGTCGGAGATAGAACGCATGAATCGGGAAGTGGAAGAGCTTCGGACGCAGCTTGAAACCCGTCGTCAGGAGAAGACAGACATTGCCTCCCGGATTCAGGAGCTTATGGATATTATGCATAACCTTGAGACGGAGGCGGCGACAGGACGCGATCGGCTGCAGAAGAACGAGATCGCTTTTGGAAAAAAACTGTTGACCTTCGGATTCAAGAACGAGGATGACTACCTCTCGGCCGCGCTGTCGGACGAGGAACGGACGTCGCTTCAGAATCGGCTGAAGGGCCTTACCCAGGCGGATCTGGACCTGACCGCGGCGCGTGAAAACGCGCGCGCACTTCAGTTGACTATTCAGGCGCGGCAGGAGGGGGGAGTGTCCCTGGGGGATCGGACAGTCTTTCTGAGGCGTCTTCTGGAGCTGAACAGACGGGCGGGCGACCTTTATCTCTCCCTGCTCGGCGACGCGGAGTCGGAGCGGTTGTATCGCGATTTTGCGGGACGGGTTTTCTCCCATCTCCGTCTGCGTGACCTGAGGCTGGGGACGGGGGATGAGGGGACGCGGGCGCAGCTTTTGGAGCTTGTCTTCAGCGCCATCCTCGACAAGGCCAACGAACGGCTCACCGCCGGGGGAGAGTCCCTGAGGCTGAGCCTGGGGAAAAAGCCTATGGACCTCGTGTCCGATTCCGGGGATGCGTCAGATATCTCTTTGACGGCGCTGGCATTGGCATGGGGGCTATCGGAGCTTTTCCTGCCGGATGGCAGTCCCCGCCTGGCAGACCTGGAGGATGGAGCGGAAACCCAAGCCTGGGCCCATGTGCGGGTTCTGCACCATGAGGGAGAGTCGGTCCTGATACATGAACGCTGAACTTTGGGAGAATCTGGGCTTCTTTTTGACGCGGCTGAGGGGGCTGCCCTCATGCGAGTCTCTGACACTTCCCGGCGGATTTTGTCTTTCGACAGGGTCGGAGTCCGCCTCGGAGAACTGGGCCTTTTCCCCCGGTGTCCCGCCGGATGAGAAGTGGGCTGGAAGAATGCTGAACTTCTTTGATGAACGGGGCGTCCCCTTCGTCTGTCCTGTGGAGGAGGATAACACTCCCAGGGCTCTGACAGCTGCGGGGCTGAGGGAGAGAGGGCGTCTTGCTGTGATGACCCGCAATCCTGAGGGGCTTCCGGAGGGGGCTCCGGACGTAACTTTTCACCCCGTTTCCTCTCCGGAGGACACACGGCGCTGGGCGCAAGCCGCCTGGCGGGGCTTTGACGGGGAGGTCCCCGCGCCTGAGGCCTTTCAAAAGCTGGCAGGGAACATGGCGGGAGATACCCTGGGTCTGCGGCTGGTGTTGGCCGAAATTCAGGGCAGGGAAGCCGGGACGTTTCTGCTGGCTCTGTCCCGGGAGGCAGCTGGAATTTACTACTTTGCGACGGTGCCGGAGTTCCGGCGGCGGGGTGTCGCGTCGGCAATGATGGCGAAGGCGGGCTGCATGGCTTTGACTGTGGGATGTCCTGAACTCGTGCTCCAGTCCACGCCTGCCGGTCTGCCTTTCTACCGAAGCGAGGGATTCACGCTCCGGGGTGAACTGGCCCTGTTCTCCTCATCTGAGGACGTGTTTTGAGAGGTTTAAATTCTGAAGGCAGATACGTTATAATAAAGGGATAGAAAATACCCGCGCTCCCAGGGGGGGTCGAGCGATGTTTGGGACAGATATAGGGATAGATTTAGGAACAGCAACGGTTCTTATCTTCGAAAAAGGCCATGACGTTGTGCTGCGTGAGCCGTCAGTGGTGGCTGTGGACCAGGATACGGGTGAGGTTTTGGCCGTAGGTTATGAGGCAAAGAACATGGTGGGGCGCACGCCGGGAAGTATTACGTCGGTGCGGCCGCTCCGTGATGGTGTGATTGCAAATTACTCCATGACGGAGGCCATGCTCCAGCACTTTATGCGCAAGGTTACGAAGGGCTGGAGACGTTTTTTTCGTAACCGGGTGATGATCTGCGTTCCCTCCGGAGCTACGGATGTGGAACGACGCGCCGTGCTGGAGGCTGCGCTGGAGGTGGGGGCCAAGGATGCCTACCTCATTGAGGAGCCCATGGCCGCGGCCATTGGGGCGGATCTCAAAGTGGAGGAGGCCCGCGGCAAGATGGTGGTCGATATTGGCGGCGGCACGACGGATATTGCCGTCATCTCGCTGGGCGGCGTGGTTATTTCCAAGTCGCTGCGCCTGGGTGGGGATAAATTTGACGAGGGGATCATGCGCTACCTCCGTCGTCAGTACAACCTCGCCATCGGGGAACAGACGGCCGAGAATCTGAAGATTATGATTGGCACCTGCACACCCCTTGAGGAGGACCAGCGCATGGTTATCAAGGGCCGTGACCTGGTCCAGGGGCTTCCGCGCCAGATTGAGGTGACGAGCTCTGCTGTGAATATGGCTATCGGCGAGATGATTCAGACGTTGGTTGACGGGGTGCGGAACGTCCTTGAGCTAACGCCGCCGGAACTTTCGGCCGATATTATAGACAGGGGGATTGTCCTGACGGGAGGGGGCGCCCTCCTGCGGGGGCTGCCGGAGCTCATTGCCCAGCAGACGGGCATCAACTGCTTCACGGCGGACAACCCCATGGAGTCGGTAGCCCGAGGCACGGGACGCGCGCTGGCGGAGATTGATCATCTGCGCAACTCAGGACGCAGCAACATTCTGGTGAACCTCAAGAAGAGCAGCCGCCGGCATTATTAGCGATAATGACGCTGTAGGGGGGAGATCGTATGCACAGGGGACTTTACGCGGCCGCGTCCGCGATGCTGGTTCAGGAGACGAATCTGGACGTGGTGACCAACAACCTGGCCAATGTGGACACGCCGGGCTACCGCCGCCGCGTCTCAGCGTTTGCTGATTTCAGCGCTTACCTTGACCGCATTGAAAAGGTATCCGAGGATGCGGAGACAAAGCTGATGACGACTCCGCCCTTCACGATGAACTGGAAAGGCAAACAGACCATCGGGACGCTGGCGTTGGCCAATATCTTCTCAGAGGACGTGATGGACGATCATCCCGGCGTCGTCAAGACGACGGAGAACCCCTTTGACATCGCTATCGACGGGCCCGGCTTTTTAGCTGTGCAGGACGGCGGAGGAAACACGTTCTACACCCGCGCGGGCAACTTTACCCTCAACAGCGAGGGTATTATGACTACGCCCGATGGCCTGACGCTCCAGGGTGAGGGCGGCGGCATTGAAGTCGGTACGGCGACGAGCGTGGTGATCACCCGGACGGGGCAGGTTGTTGCGGACGGCGCAGCCGTCGCGAATATCCCGCTTTACACGTTTGAGAACCCGACGTACCTCCGTCACGCGTCAAAGAACCTCTTTACGCCCACAGAACAGTCGGGGCAGCCTCAGGGCGTGGGGGCCCCGCGTTTCTTCTCGGCGACGCTGGAGATGTCCAACGTCAGCGTCGTGGAGGAGATGGTGCGGATGATCGAAGCTCAGCGGGCTTACGAGGGCGCGTCGAAGGCCCTGATGACCCACGACGACATGACCAGCCGCCTCATCACTTCATACAGCAGAGGATAAGCAGGAGGAATTATAGATGTTAAGATCGCTTTGGACCAGCGCATCCGGTATGATTGCCCAGCAGACCCATCTGGACGTGGTTTCCCACAACCTTGCAAACGTCAACACCCAGGGATACAAGAAACGTCGTGCGGACTTCGAGGATCTGATGTATCAAATCTGGCGGGAGCCGGGTACCCCGGTGGAGCCAAACTCGGTAGTTCCAACGGGTATTCAGGTTGGCCTTGGCACGCGCGTAACAGCTACGCCCAGCTTTGGTGCGCAGGGGAACTTCCAGATTACCGACAATCCCCTGGATTGGGTCATTGCGGGAGCGGATGCTTACTTTCAGGTTACGATGCAGGACGGCACCATCGCCTACACGCGGGCCGGGGCATGGCAGCTCGACAACGACGGGCAGATCGTCAGCGAGGACGGCCTTCTGCTGGAGCCTGCCATCGTTGTCCCGGAGGATGCGGAGGAACTGCAGCTCTCCAACACGGGGCTTGTGACCGTCCGTATGCCGGGGCAGACGGACCTTCAGGAAATTGGCCAGCTTGAGCTGGTGCGCTTCATCAACCCGGCGGGTCTGCGGGCTCTGGGTGACCGGCTCTTCGTTGAGACGCCCGCCAGCGGCGCCCCCATGGCAGGCCAGCCGGGGGTTGATGGAATGCCGGAGGTTCGCCAGAAGGTCATTGAGATGTCCAACGTCCAGGTCGTTGAAGAGATGGTTGAAATGATTGTTGCCCAACGGGCCTATGAGGCGAACTCCAAGGGCATTCAGACGGCGGACGATCTTCTGCGCATCGCCAACGGCCTGAAGCGGTAACGCGGCTCCTGCCAGGTCGATGAAAATCATGTATGCTTTGAGGCGGGGAACGCTCCGCCTCTTTTGTGTATTGACGGCACTGTCGATGCTTGCCTCCGGGGTTTCCGCGGCCCGGCAGGCAGAGGTTCGGGTCATTATCCCGTCTGTCATTTATATGCAGGACAGGGCCTTTACTCTGGGGGAGGCAGCCCGCATTGAGGGCCCCGTCCAGGCGCGGTCTGCATTGTCGTCGCTCATCCTCTCCACGTCCGGCGGCGTCCTGACGCGTGATGAGGTCCTTCAGGCCATCAGAGCCAGTGGACTGGGGGGGGTCAGCGTGGAACTCCGTATGCCGGTCCGCGTTCGGGTGGAGACGCCTGGTCCGGAGGGAAACGGGACGGAGATATCGGGCTATATGCCAGAACCCTCTGACACCTCTTTGTCCTCTATGGTAAAATCACTCTCAGCATGGGACGGTGAGGTGGAGGTCACGGCTGTGGGGTCTGTCCCGCAGGGACGTCTGGTGGAACCTGCGTCCCTTGTGCCGGGGACCCCGGCAGCGACGCTGCGCTTTCAGGACGAAAGGGGCCGCGTGCGCTCTCTTTCCGTGCGGATGACGTGGAAACATGACGTCCTCGTTGCGGCAAGAACCATCCGGCGTGATGTCCCCATCACGCCGCGGGACCTCATGATCCGATCCATGAAAATCACCCGGCCCGGCGTCTATGTTGTGGACCCGGCGGAGGCGGTGGGGCATGTCTCACGCAAGCCCGTGAAACAGGGCGAGCCCATTCTGCGGGAACTTCTGACAGGCCCGTCGCAGATTAAAAAGGGCCGGAAGGTGACCCTCGTCGCACGCTACGGCGGGCTGACGGCGACGGCGGAGGGGATCCTTCTGGAAGGCGGTTCGCCGGGAGATCTTGTGAGGGTCCGCCGTTCGGATAACAAAAAAGCTGTTGTGAAGGGGTATATCGTGGACGAGAACACGGTGGAGGTGAAGGTCCAATGAAAATAAGGTTAAAGAGATTGCTGACGTGCGTTTTGCTGGCTTCGTGTCTTGCTGTGCCGGCTGGCGCTCAGTCGCTGTGGGACGACCGTACGAACTGGCTGGCGGACGCCCGGCCCTGCCGGGTGGGGGACATTGTGACGGTCCTCATCAACGAGAAGACAGACGCCAAGGACGAGGCAAAGATGGACTTACAGAAGTCATCCAGCAACTCGGTCAGCGACGGGACAGGAATCCTGAGCTTTATCCGCAGCCTGAGCCTGACCACGTCCAACGCCAGCGCGGGGGACGGCTCCGTGGAGCGCAAGCACCACGCCACGGGCACGGTGGCCTGCCTGGTGACTGAGGTTCTGCCCAACGGCAACCTGATCATCGAGGGGACGCGGGACGTCCGCACCAGCGAAGAGATCCTTCAGTTCCAGATTATCGGCGTCATCCGGCCCCAGGACGTCAACAGCGATAATCAGATTAACAGTTCCCTCATTGCCAA
>JAIKZX010000148.1 GCA_024681935.1 Fretibacterium sp. | reverse complement strand
GGGAAAAGACCTCGCCCTCCAGCGTCACAATGGGGAACCGCGCCCCCTTCCGCACCAGAGCGCTGCCCAGGTCGTAGCCCTCGACGATGAGCAGGTCGCCCATCATGTGCGACAGCGCGGGCTCCCAGGGGGAGTGAACGTCGATCAGGTCCATGCCCCAGCCCACAATCCCCTTTGCGGGCAGGCTGAAGCGATAGTCCCGATCACGCGGGCGGCAGCGCTCCAGCGGAAGGTAGGTCACGCTCCGCGCCGAACGGCGCTGCTTCAGGAGGGCAATTCCCTCCTGGGCCTCCTCCAGCGTGTGGACCAGAAGCCAGAAGCGGCGGCCGCCCAGGTAGGCATCCAGGGCAAAGGCGATGTTCACGGGACATGAGAAGGCCTCGGCCGCCACCTCCGGCCGGGACCTCATGCGGCCCAGACGGGAAGCGGAGAGCAGGACCCGGACCGGTTCCGGGTAGGCGGACTCCGCGCTGTCCCTCAGGGAGTCCAGTTCGGCTTCCAGCCGTGCGCGCTCCCTCTTCATCTGCTGGAGGCCTGCCGCCTGTTTCTGACAGGACACATAAACGGCCGAGTGTTCGTCCAGCAGGCGGGCGTGCTTTGCCTCAAGCTTCTCAAGCTGAAGTGTCAGGGCCTTCCCCGTCTCGTTTCTCCGCCGGGCCTCCTCCTGAAGACGCTCCAGCTCCGACGCCTCAGACTCACCGGACGCAGACAGGGCACGCAATTCAGCTTCCGTCCGTGAGCAGAAGAGCTGACGTTCGGCAAGCTCATCTCTCAGGGACTGGCGGCGCATCCGCTCCCGCTCAAGGTTGGCCTGTCCTTCCTTAAATTTCTTCAGACGTTCATCCAGCGCGGCGCGGCATTCCTCCAGCCGCTCTCGCTGCTCCGCCTCCTCGGCCTGGACACGCTCCTGTTCCTTCCGGAGGCTGGCCTCCTGCTCCGCCAGTTGTTTCCGCTCCTCTCCAAGAGCAGAACGGTCATCCAGGAGAGAGCGGATTTGGGTAGCGGCCTGGAAGCTTTGCCGCTGAAGGGCTTCCCGCCGTGAAGCCAGCTCATGGGTCCGGGCGGTGAAGGCCGTCTCGTCAAATCCCTGAGAACGCAGGTGTTCCTCCCCGGCCTGGACGGCACGGGCCCAAAAGTCCCGCCACAGGGTCACCCTGCCCAGACGGGTGCGGAGGAGCTGCTGTCTGGAGCGCAGGTCACGCGCCTCTGACTCCAGCGTGTAGCGGCGGGAGAAGTAGAAGTCCCGCCGCAACGAGTCGAGGTTATCCAGAATGCCCTGGGCCTTTACGGCCACGGCTACCTCTCCGGCAATCTCAGCCCGGCGCGCTTCCAGCTCCTGAATGAGCGTCTGTATTCTCTCCACCTCGGTCAGGGCGTCCTCAAGGCGCTTCAGCGTGTCGTCCCGGCGGTTGCGGTAGCGGTCAATCCCAAACAGGAGGTCGAGCTGGCGCCGACGCTCTCTGGGGCTCTGTTTGATGGCCGCGGCGACCTCGCCCTGTCCGATAAAGGCGCAGCCCTGACCGTCCATGGAGAAACGGGACTTCACGCTGTCCAGTTCCTGCCCCGTGACGCGCTTGCCGTCAATCAGGAGCGAGCCGCCCTCTGCCGAGTACACCCGCTTCAGGACGGCGCCGTCTCCCGGGATGGAAAGGGTCAGGGACGCCTCCGCCTCCTTTGCCTCACGGACGGAGGCGCTTCCCTTGAAAAGGAGTTCGGTCTGCCTTGGAACGCGGAGCGTGGAGTTGCCGCCCTCGCCCAGAATCCAGCGGAGGGCGTCCATGATGTTGCTTTTGCCGCTGCCGTTGGGGCCCACAATGGCCGTAAACCCCTTGCTGAAAAGGAGTTCGCAGGGGGCTCCAAAGCTCTTGAACCCCTTAAGCCTCAGGGACTCGATGGACAACGGTCATGCTCTCCCTTCGCTCCATCTGCTTTGCCCGGCGCTCCACGGCGTCCAGGGCCCCCTGGAGCTCGACACGGTACTTATTCCAGGCGAACTCCGGCATCCCCGCGATAAATATCTTTCTCTCCAGCTCCTCCTGCCACAGGGGAAGGTAGGTATCGGCGATGTACTGCGCGATTGAGGCGTTGGCCTGGAGCAGCAGCGCCTCGGAGCGGTTGGCGTGGGCGACCTTGCGAAGAAAACGCTTGATGGACAGGGCCACGGTGTCCTCCCTCAGCACCCAGCCGTTGTCGCCGCAGAAGGGGCATCCCCGCGTCAGCACAGAACGGAGGTCGGGCCGACCCCGCTTGCGGGTGATCTCCACCAGGCCCAGCTGGGTGATGCTGAACACCTTGGCCCGCGCGCGGTCTTGGGCCAGGACCTCCTCAAGCCGCGTAATGAGCGCATTGCGGTCTTCCTCAAACTCCATGTCGATGAAGTCGACCACGATAATCCCGCCGATGGAACGGAGGCGGAGCTGGCGGGCAATCTCGTCTGCCGCCTCAAGGTTCGTCGCCAGCGTTGTGTGGCGCATATCCAGGTCGCCGACGAACTTCCCGGTGTTCACGTCGATGACCGTCAGAGCCTCGGTGGGTTCGATGACAAGATAGGCTCCGCTCCTGAGCCAGACCTTGCGGTCCAGAGCCCGCTCAATCTCCGGCTCCACGCCGTAGTACTCAAACACAGGCGCCACCCCCTGGTAGAGGGAGACGCCGGGGCGGTCTGTCTCGTAAAAGTTCGAGACGAAGTCCAGGACCCGCCGGAACTCCTCCTCGTTGTCGACGATGATCTCGTCCACACTGCCATGGACTTCGTCGCGCAGCACGCGGCCCAGCGGCCCCAGGTCCCGGTAGAGCAGACAGGGGGCGGGCTGAAGTTTTGCGTTGTGCTCGATTTCATGCCAGAGCTCCAGGAGGGACTGTACGTCAGCGGCCAGGGCCTCCTCGTCCACGCCCTCCGCAGCCGTGCGGACGATGAGGCCAAAGTCCTCTCCCTTCAGATCCTTGGCGAGGTGCCGCAGCCGTTTGCGCTCCCCCTCGTCGGCAATGCGGCGGGAGACTCCGGCCTCCCCCCCGCCCGGCACAAAGACAAGGTAGCGTCCCGGCAGGGAAATCCGCGGGGTGACGCGGGCCCCTTTGTTCTTTCGCGCCGTCTTGGTCACCTGGACAACCAGTTCCTGCTCGGGGACGATATCCATTCCCTGGGCGTCGTTCAGGTAGAGAAAGGCATTGCGGCCGTCCCCAATGGTGACGAAGGCGGCATTGATGCCCGGCAGGACGCTCTCCACCCTGGCCTTGTAGATCTCCCCGGCCCTCTGCCGGTCCCACATTCGCTCAATAAAAATCTCTGCCAGCTTTCCCTCTTCAAGGATTGCTACGCGCGTCTCCTCGTTCTCGCGGGTGTCGGCGATAATCTTTCGGTTTAAAATTTTATCCTCATGTTCCGAAGGCAAAATTTGTCCCCCTCAACCCAAAATTTATAATCTTTCGTTTATTATTTTATCAAAAAAAATAAGGCCCGGGCAGAGACGTCCCCAAAAGGGAGATGGCCGTCCGCCGCTCAGCGGGCAGCAATGAGGTCGATTTTCCGTTCCCAGCCGCTTCGCCGGACGTGCCACAACATAAGAAGGCTGCATGCCAGCCAGCCGGCGGGATAGCCAAGAGCAATGAAGTAGATTGAACTTGTGAGCCGGGAGATAATGAACAGGTAAACCTGCCGCAGGAGGACGAAGGATCCCAGCATGATGAACATGGGGGTCTTGGCATCGCCTACCCCGCGCAGCGCGCCGGCGTGAATCTGATTTGTCACGTTCAGGGGATCAAAGATGCTGTTGAGCCGCAGGAACAGCACGCCATAGTACAGCACCTGCCTGTCGCGGTTGAACAGCGAGACCATGAAGGGGGCCGCTGTGTAAATGACGGCGACGACGACCAGCGTCAGGCCAATGGAGATTGCCATACAGTCCCGGAGGCCTTTGCGTATCCGGTCTGGCCTCCGGGCACCAGCGTTCTGTCCCACAAAGGTCGTGATGGACATGGCCATGCTCTGGATGGGCAGAATCACGAAGGCATCTATCCGGCTGTAAACCCCCCAGCCGGCGGTGCTGGCCGCACCGTAGGCGTTGATGTATCCCTGGACAAAGACGTTGGAGAACCCTGTGATCGCCATCTGGAGGCCCGTTGGCAGCCCCAGCAGGATGACGCGCTTCAGAATGCCATAGTCGACCCGCATCTCGCGCCAGGTCAGGCTGTGCGGCTCGTGGCTTCGAAACAGCAGCCAGAAGATGATGAGCCCCGAAACGAGCTGGGACAGAATCGTCGCGTAGGCCACCCCGGCCACCCCGGCGTGAAAGACGATCACGAAGAGGAGATCCAGTATGATGTTCAAAATCGAGGAGAGAATCAGGAAGAACAGCGGACGCTTTGAGTCACCCACAGCCCGGAGGATGGCGGAGCCCATGTTGTAGAGCATCAGGCCAATCAGCCCAAGGGAATATATCCTCAGATAGACCACAGCCTCCCGCATGACGGACTCGGGCGTGTTCATAAAGCGCAGCAGGGTGGGCGTTGCCAGATAACCAACGACAGACAGGATGAGCGACAGCCCCACCGTGGCCACGACAGCTGTGTGGGTGGACCTCCGCAGGTTCACCAGGTCCTTTGCGCCGAAGTACTGCGATATAACAACGCTGGCCCCCATGGCCATGCCGATGAACAGGCCGATGAGGGTGAAAACAATGGAAATGGTGGATGTAACGGCCCCCAGCGCGTCCGCGCCGACGAAGTTCCCAACAACGACGCTGTCCACTGTGTTGTAGAGCTGCTGAAAGATGTTTCCCACGAAGAGCGGAAAAGCAAATGATACGAGATGTTTCCAGATGACGCCCTCCGTCATGTCCGTCACCGTGGTGCGGGTCAGGCTTCCTGCCGTACCGCGCGGTTCTCTTTTAAAAATTATCCCGGGCATTTCCATTTCCTTCTGTGATTTAGATATAATTCACCTTTATTATATCAATTCTTTTCATTCCGTAAAACTTCGGGAAAACTGAAGTTTCCTCAAACAAACCAAAACGGAGGCCCCCGAAGGAGCCCCCGCGCGCCCCTGGCCGCAGCTGGGGCGATTCTTCCACTCCCCCGTCAGCGACGGGAAGCGAAAGAATGGACCTGACCTGTTCGGCGCCGGGCGACTACCTCAGCTCCGGCGTGGGGATGGTGTCCATGTCGTCAAATTCCTGGTTCTCGCCGCCCATGGCCCAGATGAACGTGTAGCTGGCTGTCCCGGTCCCCGCGTGGATGGACCACGACGGCGAGATGACCGCCTCTTCGTTCCTCATGACGATGTGGCGCGTCTCCTGCCCCTGTCCCATCATGTGGAACACCACCTGGTCCTCCGGAACCTCGAAGTACATATAGACCTCCATGCGCCGCTCGTGGGTGTGGGCGGGCATGGTGTTCCAAACGCTGCCGGGCTCAAGGACCGTCATGCCCATGGAGAGCTGGCAGGTGGGCAGCACGGCGGGGTGGATGAACTGGTTGATAACGCGCTTGTTGGATTTCTCCGCCTCCCCGCAGGGCTTTTTGGCCGCGTCCGCAATTTTCAGCAGCCGCGTCTCATAGCTCTTGTGGGCGGGAGCGGAGACCATGTAGAACTTCGCGGGCTTCCCGCCGTCGTCGCTGGCGAAGAGGACCTCCTTCGCGCCGCGGGTGATATACAGACAGTCCTTGTAGCCCAGCGCGTAACGGGTGCCATCCACGGTGATGCTCCCGGCACCGCCGATGTTGAAGATGCCGATCTCCCGACGCTCCAGAAAGAAGTGCGTGCCGAAGTTGGCCCACACATCGATGCCCTTGTCGATGGGGACGGGCCCCTTTACCGGCATGCAGCCCAGCGTCACCATGCGGTCCACATGGCTGTAGACGGCCGTCACTTCATCGGGGCGATAGAGGCCGGTGATGAGGAACTCCCGGCGAAGCTCATCGGTCGTGTAGCGTTTCATGTCCTGTGGGTTGCAGGAATAACGGATATCCATAACAAGATTACCTCCTTGGTTATAATGACCAAAAATGTCCACATCCTATGCTATTATAATCTAAAACCTGAAATTAGGAGTGTGTTCATCATGAGTCTGTTCGACATCACGGGAAAGGTCGCCATTGTTACGGGCGCACGCACGGGCCTGGGGCTTGGCATTGCGGAAGGACTGGCGGAGGCAGGCTGCGACATCGTCGGAGCCGGACACGCCAAAATGCCGGAGCTGGAGCGGTCCGTCACCGCGCTGGGCCGCCGGTTCCTGTACTTTGACATCGACCTGACCTCGCAGGAACGTATCCCCGCGCTGGTGGAGGCGGCGGTGAAGGAGTTCGGGCGGCTGGATATCCTTGTGAACAATGCCGGGATCATCCGGCGGGAGGATATGCTGAAATTCTCCGAGAAGGACTGGGACGATGTCATCAACGTCAACCTGAAGTCTCTGTTCTTCCTGTCGCAGGCCGCGGCCCGGGAGATGGAGAAGCGCGGCGGGGGAAAGATTATCAACGTGGCTTCCATGCTTTCATTCCAGGGAGGCATCCGCGTCCCGTCCTACACCGCCAGCAAGAGCGGCGTTGCGGGCCTGACGAAGCTCATGGCCAACGAGCTGGCGAAGTTCCACATTCAGGTCAACGCCATCGCCCCTGGCTACATGGCCACAAACAACACCGAGGCGCTCCAGAAGGACCCCGTGCGCAGCGCGGAGATTCTGGCCCGCATCCCGGCGAACCGCTGGGGCACACCGGACGACCTGAAGGGAGCGGCGGTGTTCCTGGCCTCCCGCGCATCCGATTACGTGACAGGGCACATCTTGGCCGTCGACGGGGGCTGGCTTGCGCGCTAGGCTTCCAATCCCAGGCCGGCAGTTTATTTTTTCTTTTTTGTACAGTTCGCCTGTGCCTGCAGGTGCCTGACGTACCTTTTACAGCGTATGGCGTTCATCTTCACGGGGAGGTGTGGGCGGTGGAGGACAAGGTAAAGGGCCGGGAGGAGGAGAGGCCGGCCAGTCCGCGGGGGAGGAACGCGCAGCGGGCCAATTCCAGCGTAAAGCCCCACATCGCTGCCATTTTGAAGAACCTCCCCGAACGCCCCGGCGTCTATATCATGCGCGACGCGGAGGGCACGGTCATCTATGTGGGCAAGGCCATCAAGCTCAGGCGCCGCGTGTCGTCCTACTTCCGTCACTCGAACTTCGCCTCGCCGCGTCTGCGCAAACTGGTCTCCCTTGTTGAGGACATCTCCACCATCCGCACGGAGACGGAGGCTGAGGCCCTGATCGTCGAGGCCAGGCTCATTCGGCGTTACTCGCCCTTCTTCAACATCGACCTCAAGATGAATGACCGCTACCCCTACATCCGCGTGACGAACGAGGATTATCCCCGTCTGGAGATCACGCGCCACAAGCCCTCCCCTGAGGGCTCTCAGCAGCAGGACGGTTCGGTCTATCTGGGGCCCTTCGTCAGCGCGGGCAGCCTCCGCGCGCTGCTGCGTCTGGCCGAGCGATACTTTCCTCTGCGGGTCTGCCGTTCGGCGCTGCATCCTGACCCGGCAAAGCGCCCCTGCATCGAGTACAGCCTGGGCCACTGCATGGGGGCCTGCGCGGGAATCTGCACCCAGGCGGAATACCGGGAGCGGGTGGGGGACATAATCCTGCTGCTGGAGGGCAAATCCGCCGAGCTGGTGGAAAGGCTGCGCAAGCGCATGGACGCCGCGGCCAAACGCATGGCTTTTGAGACGGCAGCCCTCCATCGGGACACCATCCGCGCGATATGGAGGATATCACGCCAGCGTGTCTCCTCCGCCCTTCAGGAGGACCTGGACAGCGAGACGTGGCAGGTCCTCAACCAGATACAAAAGCTCCTTGGGCTCAGGACCCTTCCCTGGCGCATGGACGCCTTCGACATCTCCCATATGTCCGGGCACGAGACCTATGGCTGCTGTGTCGTCTTCGAACAGGGACGGCCCAGTCCGTCACTCTATCGCCGGTTCAGGATGCGGGGCCTGACGGAGGGAGAAATCGATGACTTCGCCTCCATTCAGGAGACGGTGTTCCGCCGCTACCGGCATGTGCTGGATCACTCGGAGCCCATGCCCCAGTTTGCCCTCATTGACGGAGGTCCCGTGCAGTTGGAGTTCGCGCTCAAGGCCCTTGAGGAGCTGAAAATTGACCTACCGCTTGCCGCCCTGGCGGAGCGCGAGGAACTGATCTACCTTCCCGGCAGGCCCAACGCCCCCCTCCGTCTGGAGCGCAGCGACCCGGCGCTTCAGCTGCTTCAGCGGCTGCGCGACGAGGTCCACCGCTATGCC
>JAIKZX010000141.1 GCA_024681935.1 Fretibacterium sp. | reverse complement strand
GGTATTACCCACGTCATTCGGGGAGACGAACACGTCCCCAACACCGCGAGGCAGTTAGCCATTATCGATCTCATGGGTTGGCCGAGACCGGTCTTTGCTCATATCCCGATGGTGCTCTCGATGGACCGCCGCAAGCTGGGCAAGCGAACGGGTTCGACGCCCATTCGTGAGTATCGTGAGCGGGGCTTTTTGCCTGAGGCCTTGGATGCCTACCTGGCGACGCTGAGCTGGACGCCATCGGCCGGGGTGGACCCCTTTGACCTAACGTCTCTGGCCGCATCCTTCTCACTTAATAATATTGCCCAATCCTCACCGGTCCATGACGAGGAACATCTGCTGCACTGGCAGAAAGAGGCGATGAAAGGGCGGGGAGGGGAGTCCCTGGTCAAGGAGCTTGTAGCCAGTGAGCCTCGCTTTGCCCCCTTTGAGGATCGCCTTGCCCCCCTTGCTGCCGACGTGCTTGAGGAGGCCCCATTCCTCCATGACCTGAACGAGATCCTTTCCTTCCTGTGGACACAACAAAACCCTGAGTACCGCGAGCCTTGGATGCAGTCGCTGGGCATAGAGCTGAAAGGACTGATTCCCTGGACGCCGGAGACGGTCGAGGGGCTCCTGCGTTCCTTCATGAAAGAACGCGGCCTGAAGGGGAGGGACTTCTTTCACCCTCTGCGCCGTCTCTTGACCGGGCGGGACAGCGGCGCGCCTCTTCCCCTTGTAATCTTCACACTTGGGCGCGAGGAGTGTGTATTGCGTCTGGGTCTGCTATAATTAGCCTGGAGGAGGCGGTGAGGGAATGCCTGTCTACTCGCGCAATAAATTATGCGATGAAGAGAACTGGCTTGGGGGGGCGGCGCTGGACGGCTTTGAGGAGTTAGTTTTCGTCGATGACATCATGAACATACATCCCTTTGAGTCCTATGAGGAGGCCATTGAAAATTTCTGGTCAGCCTTCACGGCGGATGCCTCGGTATTATAGGGTGGAGCTTTACATTTTAGAGGTCAAGTGCTAAACTCACAAAGTTGTTTGAGTTTGGCAAAATAATTTTTGTCGATCAAAGAGGCCAAAAGGCCTGAATTTATAAATTTTGAAAAGGAGTGTCTTTATGGCAACTCGAAGAGAGCCCCGTTTTAAGCTGTGCCGTCATCTGGGTGTGAACGTTTGTGGCCACCCCAAGGCAATGAAGAGAGTGGATCCCAAGAAACCCATGCGCAGCGGACAGAAAGTTTCGCAGTACGGCCTTCAGCTTATGGAGAAGCAGAAGATTAAGGCTTACTACGGTATTCTGGAGAGACAGTTTGCCCGTTATTTTGATATCGCCAAAAAGAGCCAGGAGATGACGGGTGTGGCTTTGCTGAAGGCGCTGGAGTGCCGTCTGGATAACCTGGTCTACCGCATTGGTTTTGCCCGGTCGATTCGTCAGGCGCGTCAGCTTGTCAGCCACGGACACATTCTTGTCAATGGGGCGAAGGTGGATATCCCCTCCTACAGCGTGAAGGTGGAGGACGTCATCAGCCTTAAGGAGAAGTCGCGGACGAATACGCTCTTCCAGGACAACTTCCAGGGGTTGGTTGCGTTCAATGTGCCTTACATTGAGAAGAACAAGGAACAGTTCAGCGCCAAGTTGATTCGTGAGCCTTTGCGTGAGGAACTGCCCATCGAGGTCAACGAAATCCTTGCGGTCGAGCTCTACTCCAAGTAGTGCATTAAAGGAGGCGTATTACGCCTTTTGGCCCTAAGGCCGCCAGAAACATTACAATTGAAATACTCTTATCAAGAGAGGTGGAGGGACTGGCCCGATGAAGCCCGGCAACCTGTCGAATCAGGTGCCAATACCAGCAGCCCGGGAAAGTTTTTTTTAGGCTGGATGATGAGAGGAAGAGAATAAGTTTTCAAAGCGCTCTTCCTGTTGCGGGAGAGCGCTTTTTTTCGCGCGAATGGCGTTCACCAGGGGGTATCCTGGGGAGCAGGGGGTTTATAGAATAATATTTTGGAGGTATGTAATATGGCAAAAGTTGATAGCTTTATCTTCTCCTCGGAGTCCGTGACAGAGGGGCATCCTGATAAGGTAGCCGACCAGATTTCCGACGGCGTTTTAGACGCAATCCTCAAGGATGACCCCAATGGCCGCGTGGCCTGCGAGGTCCTCTGCACAACGGGACTCGTGATGGTCTCCGGAGAGATTACGACCAAAACCTATGTGGACATCCCCAGGCTGGCGAGGGAAATTGTCAAGGAGATTGGTTACACTCGCGCCAAATACGGCTTCGACGGAGAGACGTGCTCTGTCCTGACGGCCATTGACGAGCAGTCCGGCGATATTGCACAGGGTGTGGATAATGCTATTGAAGTGAGAGAACAGCAGCTTTCTGAGGAGGACATCGCTAAGACTGGCGCCGGCGATCAGGGGATGATGTTTGGCTATGCATGCAATGAAACCAAGGAGTTTATGCCCATGCCCATCGCCATTGCCCACAGCCTGGCCCGTCAGCTCACCAAGGTTCGTCGCGACGGGACGCTCTCCTACCTGCGCCCGGATGGAAAAACCCAGGTTTCCCTTCGCTACGAAGGCAGAAAGGCTGTCCATGCGGACACTATCGTCATCGCTGCCCAGCACCACCCCGAGGCGAGCCTGAAGGAGATTCGCGCGGACATCATCGAGAATGTTATCAATCCCATCGTTCCCGCTCATCTCATCGACTCCTCCACACGCATCCTTGTCAACCCGACAGGACGTTTCGTGAAGGGTGGCCCCATGGCCGATACGGGACTGACGGGGCGCAAGATTATCGTTGACACTTATGGCGGCTGGGTGCCGCATGGCGGCGGCGCCTTCTCAGGAAAGGACCCGACGAAGGTGGACCGCAGCGGCGCGTACATGACCCGCTATGCCGCGAAGAACATCGTGGCCGCTGGCATTGCGGATGAGTGCCAGATACAGGTTGCATACGCCATCGGTGTGGCCGAACCTGTCTCCCTGAACATAAACACTTTTGGCACGGGGAAAATCAGTGACGAGAAGATTGTTGAGCTTCTGCGTGAGCACTTCGACTTCCGTCCAGCCGCGATTATCCGTGACCTTGACCTTCGCAGGCCGCAGTATCGTGCCCTGGCCGCCTACGGGCACATGGGGCGTATTGATTTGCCCGTCCTTCCAGGCTGGGAGAAGACCGATCGGGCCGATGCCCTGCGCAGGGATGCGGGGCTGTAGTTCATTCGTTTAAATTTTCACGCGCCGGGGATTCTCCGTCCCCGGCGTTTTTTTTATCCTCTTCCCCAAGCTTGCACGAACGTCATCTAAAATGCACGAACGTCACCTTCAGATACTTGCAATCATAAAGCGCAGCAGTCAAAATAATATCGTGATAAAAAAGTGGAGGGGAGGGAAGGTTTTTGAAACTCAACATTGCAATCGTTGACGATCGGGAACAGGACCGTGAACGGCTTCGGCTTGATATCAAACGCTGGTGCTGCCCTGCTGGCGTTTCTCTGGAAACAATCCAGAGCTTCCCAAGTGGTGAGACTCTGCTGAAAAAGTTTGAACCGATGGCGTTTCAGCTTGTCTTCATGGATATTTATATGGACCAACTGAACGGAATCGAGACAGCGCACCAATTAAGAGCCATGGATGCCTGCGTGCTGATTGTCTTCCTGACAACATCCCGGGATTTTGCCTTTGACGCCTTCCCCATCCATCCCTTTGATTATATTGTTAAACCCTACGACAGGGCGAGGCTGGACGGAATTCTGAACGAGGCTGTGCGCGTGCTGATGACAGAGGACCCGGAGATTATAATTCAGGTTTCTCGCAGGCAGTATCATTTGCCCCTCCGCGGCATTGCCTCTGCTGTGTCCCAGAAGCACTCGGTGGAAATTTGTCTGACGAATGGAAGCAGCCTTCTGAGCAATATGAGCCTCACTGAGTTGGAGGCGCTTCTGGCAGACGATCCGCGGTTTCTGGTCTGCAACCGCGGAGTGATTATTAATATGGAGCAAGTTGCCTCGGCGGACAACGAGGTTTTCAGAATGAAAAACGGACAGGTCTATCCAATTCGCGTCCGTGGCCGGGCAAAGGTACTTTCAGATTTTTCGCAATATCAGATGTCCAGGCTGCGGGAATTTGTAAAACCAACGGAGGTAAAATGAGATGGACTTGTTTATGCGTTACGCTGTGGAACTTGCTATCATCATCTCTGATGCCTTCTTTATCTTTCTGCCGGTCACAAAGGATCTGCGCTGGCGGCCCCGTTTCATATGGTCTATGTCGGGCATTCTCCTTCCGTCCTTCATTCTGCTCTCTGCGTGGGCTGGGGCGGCGCGGCTATGGCCGATTATCCCCACCCTGGTTTTGAACGTATCCTTCCTTTTCCTGGTGTTCTTCTTCTCCGTGAGACTCAGCCCTGGAAAAAAGCTCTTCTGTTTTTTTAACGCAATCATGCTGGGGGCGTTTTGCCTGTTGTACAGTATTGTAATAACGGTCCCCTATGAGGAAAAGAATGAGCTTTGGGCATCGGTACGGCTCCTGAGCCTGAGGGCTGGCGTTACGGCCCTGGGATTGTCGCTTATAGTCGGGCTTGTCTTCTTCTGGACCTTGACCGTGGAACTGCCCACGCTGCTGAGAGAGGAGCGGGTCAGCAACATGTGGGACTTCCTGTTTATTATTCCCTTCGCGGCTTTGCTCCTGATAGGTTGGATGACCCCGCTTCATCCACAGATTTTGCTGATTGGACGGTCCAGGTCCTTTCTCCTGGTATTGCTTCCGCTGATTCCGCTGATGCTCCTTCTGTTTTACCATCTTCTATGGTGGACTGTTACAAAATTCTCAGAGAGTGCAAAGCTCCAGCAGGAAAATACTTTCCTCCAGATGGAAGGCAAGCGCTACGAGGCACTGCGGTCCTACATGGGGGAAACACGAGCCATTCGGCACGACTTCCATAACCATCTTTTGGTCATCAAAGACTTTGCACGCTCCGGCGAGATGGAGAAACTTCTGGAATATTTGAGCCCCCTGACGGAGACAGAGGAAAGGTACGTGAAATACAGCGCAAACAGGGCTGTGGACGCTGTGGCCGCTCACTATGCGGCTCTGGCTGAGGCGCATCAGACGTTGGTGGACTGGAATCTTCAGATTCCTGCCCATATCCCGATCAGAGAAATGGATTACTGTGCGATGCTGGGCAACCTTCTGGAAAATGCTCTGAGGGCTGTCAGCACATTGCCACCAGAACAAAGGCACATCTCGGTTATTTCGTCGATGCTGTCTGATAATATGCTGGGGCTTGCCATGGATAATCCCTTCAGCGGAGAGATTATCTTTGACAAAAACAGGCTTCCTCACTCCGGCCGCAAGGGACATGGCATTGGGCTTGTTTCCGTCATGAACACGGTCCGCCGGTATGGCGGTTCCATGAATATCAAGACGGAGAACGGGGTCTTTTCCGTGGAGATACTGCTTTATAGTACTGCGGAACAGGAGAAAACGAAAAAAACGCAGAATGAACCGGAAATGCAAAATTCAAAAGTCAGAGAGGTCTTTCTGTTATGAGGCGTTTCATTAGTTTGGCAATAATTGGATGGTGTTTGTTTTCAGTGGAGACTGCTCTTGGGTGGGTTCAGGATTTTGGCCCCTTCACGCTCTCTATTCCGGACGGCTGGACTGCTGAAAAACAGGTGGAGGGGGAGATTGTGACAGCGAATGTTTTTAGCCCCGACGAGTCCTTTGCATTCACGTTCACGCTTTGCCCTTTGATGGGCCTGTCGCTGGAGGAGATAGCCGAATCCTTTTCCGGGGGGATGGGGGGGACGAAACCCCAATTGGACAAAAACGGAGCCTACCGCTTTTCCTTCAACGAAGGCGCCAGCGCGGCACTGGTCTCTGGCAGGCTTCGGGAGCTTGGGTACTACATGTTTGTCACAATGACCGGGGATGTGAAGGGAAATTTAGAGGCTGTGGAGGGTCTTATAGATTCCCTTGAAGTAAAATAGGCCAATAATCCCCTTTCGGGGTTTATAGGAAATATTATATTTTTGGGAGGTTTTTTTAATGAAGCGTGTTTTTGGTTTTGTTGCGGCAGCGGTGATGGTGATGATGGCATCAGTGGCATTTGGTAATGTGCAGGAGTTCTCCAAATTTACGATTGACATTCCGGATGGCTGGACGGCTAAAGAAGATGGCCCGGCACTTGGTGTCATCAAGGACGATCAGACGGCTTCACTTACCATTGCTGTTGATCAGCTGAAGCCTGGGGACACCTTTGGGGATCTTGCTGCAGCCATGTCCCAGTATATGGGAGGTACGACGCCTGAGGCAGATGCCGATGGCGATTACACCTTCACCGCTCAGAACGGGCAGGTTGTGGTCCTGGTGACGGGGGACAACAACGCCGGAGTGTATGCCGCATTCACAATGTTTGGTCTTGAGACACAGGCCGAGGCCATCGGAGAGATGGTAAAATCAGTTAAGTTTAAGTAGTAACCACACCGTTTCGCAGGCACTCCTGGTCCAGGGCCTGATTCAAGCCGGAAGGGACTGTTTTGTCCCTCCGGCCTTTGAAGGGGGAGGTTGGTTTGTTTTATACCCTGTGTGTACGCCGGATCATTTTGCTTATGTCCATCGTGTGTCTTCTCGCGCTGGGCGCGCCAGGTTATGCTGAAATGCGGGAGTTTGAAATACTGTCGCTGGATGTCCCGGCTGGCTGGACGGCAGAGCAGCAGGGGGCGACGATAATCCTGAAGGCCGTCAGCTCCGATGCTTCGCTGAGTCTGGCATCTGGCAGGATGGGGGAGGCATCCCTGGAAGAGATAGCTCTGAAGCTTTATGAGCAGTTAGGCGGCGTCGATTTTGAGGAGGATGAGGAGGGGGACTTTTACTTTGAGTATCGGGACACGGCCGGCGTTGATTTCAGCGTGTGGGTCTACACGGGTGGGGAAGATGAGTATCTTGTGATGGCATCCTCAGGGAACAATCCCTCTGAAGAGGAGATAGTTGACAGAATCGTTGACTCCATCCGGTATCATGTTCAGGATGAAGAGGGTGACGAAGATGAGTTTGATAAAGAAAATGAAGACGAATAAATTAAGTTTTTGTCTGGTCCTTGTGCTGCTGCTTTTGGGGGGCCCCACAGCGTTGGCCAAAATAGACAGGGATACTGTTGAGGCGGCCTGGGATCGTGTGACAGAGGCGGATGATTTTGAACGCGTGCCCATCGAATACGAGGAGGAGGGCGGGCCTAACGCCTGGGTCTCGTTTGAGACCGACGGCAAGTACAGCGTTCACGTTACGCAGGAGATGATGGATGCGCTGGACTCCGAGGAGGAAATAGCGGGGATACTTGGCCACGAGATTGGGCATGTCCGCCTGGGACACTACAATCAGGATGTCCTGTCCAGCATAGGACAAACCCTCCTGGAGACACATAAAGACAGAATGAGCGGCCTGGCCGGGGCCATTGGCAGCGTTGGCGTGGAACTGACGAAAAGCCAATTCAGCCGGGAACAGGAAACGGAGGCCGACGAATACGGCGTTGAATTGCTGGTCGAGGCGGGGTACAGCCCGTGGGCTCTTCACAGAGCCATGATGCATTTTGCAGCGGAAGATCAGCAGACAAAGGGTTTTGACACTCACCCGGGGACAGGTCCACGCCTTAAATACCTGGCTGAGTTGGCCAGGGCTGAGGAATCTGGAGAC
>JAIKZX010000106.1 GCA_024681935.1 Fretibacterium sp. | reverse complement strand
CTCCCCCGTGTGGTATATCTGCTGTCTCCGTGGCTGCCCGCGGCGGAGCAGACCTCAGCCGAGGCGCTGGTGGTGCGTTCTGTGCGGCTGCCGCGGCTTTTGTCCGCCGTGGGGGCGGGGGGGCTCCTCAGCGTCGCGGGGGCGGTGCTCCAGGGGCTTCTGGCCAATCCCCTCGCCGAGCCCTACACCCTGGGCATCGCGGCGGGGGCGGCCTTCGGCGGGGCGCTGGGCCTCCTGTTCAGCTCCGTCATGGTGACGCCCGCGGCTTTTGCCGGTGCTCTGGCAGCCCTGGGTGTTGTGAGCCTCATTGCCTGGCGCAGCGGAGGAATGGGGCCTCTCTCCAGCGGGGACTCACAACTCGTTCTGGCGGGTATCGTCGCCAACGCCTTCCTGTCCGCCGGGGTGACTTTCCTGAAAGCCATTGCGGACGATAAACTGGGGGCCATTGTCCTGTGGCTGATGGGCAGCCTCTCCGGCGCGGGGATGAGCTCTGCCGCCGCGGTGTGGGGGGCGTCGCTGTTGGTGCTGGTCCCGGCGCTGGCCTGTGCCCCCCAGCTTGACGCCCTGTCGCTGAGTGAGGGACAGGGGGCGCTCCTTGGAGTGGATGAGGGCCGCGTGAGGGCGCTGCTGCTGCTCACCACCTCGCTGGGCGTTGCCGCTGTGGTCAGTGCCTTCGGCATTATTGGCTTTGTTGGTCTTGTGGTGCCTCACCTGCTGCGCATGAGCGCCGGCCCCTCGCACCGTGCCCTGCTTCCCCTGTCCTTCCTGGCGGGGGGGTGTCTGCTCAGCGTCGCGGACGGCGTGGCCCAGAGCCTGGGCGAACTGCCGGTTGGCGTGCTCACCGCGCTTATCGGCGGCCCCTTCTTCTGCTGGCTCCTCATAAGGAAAGGGAGGCACAGATGAACGGACCCGTTTTTCGTCTCAGGGGCCTGACCTCCGGCTACGGGCCGCGGACGATCCTGAAGGGCATTGATGCGGACATCCCGGCCGGGTGCCTGACCTCTCTCATCGGGCCGAACGGGAGCGGGAAAAGCACGCTGCTTCGCGCGCTGGCGGGCCTCCAGCCCTACGGGGGGACGCTGAAGCTGGCAGGGGCGGGCGGTGAACGCGAAGTTAGCGGGATATCCCGTCGGGAGTTTGTCCTCCTTGCCGGCGTCATGCCCCAGGGCTTTCACCCGGCCTATCCCTTCTCAGTGTGGGAAGTCATCGGGATGGGGCGGCTGCCGTACAGAGGATTCCTGAAAGGACGGTTCACGGAGGAGGACGACGCGCACATTGTGGCCGCGGCCCGGCGTGTGGGGGTGGAGGAACTTTTGCCCCGCCCCATCACGGCCCTGTCCGGCGGGGAGGCTCAGCGCGTGCTGCTGGCCTGTGTGCTGGCCCAGGACCCGCCCGTTTTTCTGCTGGACGAGCCCACCTCGGCGCTGGACCCCAACCAGGCAGCCCGCGTCTTTGCCCTGCTCCGGGAATTGGCGGAGGAGGGGCGGACAGTTGTGGCTGTCGTTCATGACATCAACGCCTCGCTGGCCTTCTCAGGCAATTACCTGGCACTCCGGGAGGGAGCCCTGCTCTCCCAGGGGCCCATTGAAAGACTGAACGGAGACGTTCTTCAGGCGCTCTATGGAACGCCGTTTCTGCCTTACCGCTCCGAAAGGGGAGATGTGATGTGGCGCGCACTCGCCGAATAGTGTTCCTTCTGTTCCTTATGCTGATCTGTCCCGCTCCCGCGTCTGCCGGACCCCGGGTTATTTCTCTCTATCCAGGTCACACGGACAATGTGCTGGCTTTGGGCGGTGAGCTGGTGGGCGTCTCGGAGAACGACAGCCCCGAGCTGAATCTGACGCGTGTCTCGCCGCGGGCAGGGGCGGAGTCCCTGCTGGCTCTTCAGCCGGACCTTGTCCTGACGCGCGGCATGGTCGAGCGGATGAACCCGAACCTCTCCAAAGTTCTGACACAGGCGGGCGTGCGGGTGGAGTGCATTGAGCCGCCTTCGTGGGATGAGTTCCCCGACTACCTGCGTCGCCTCGCAGAACTGCTGGGGCTTGCTGACCCGGAAGCCGGGGTGGCACGTCTGGAGGCCATTCGCAGCGGGCTCGCAAAGCGGACGGAAAAAGCCAGGGCGGGAGGAAAGAAAAGGCCGCGCTTCCTGATTGAGGCCACGGGCCGGGAGCTGCACACCTGCTCGCCGGAGTCCTGGGCGGCGCGACTGGCGGCCCTTTGCGGCGGGGTGAACGCCGCAGCGGACGCCATTCCACAAAGGAAGGGCAGCTCCGTGGCTCCCTGGGGACTGGAGCGCGTATTAAAATCTCTGGATGACGGGCTGGACGTCTATATCGTCCAGCGGGGAGCAATGAACGCCTCAACGCTGAACGACGTTCAATCGCGTCCCTGGGCGGCAGCCCTGTCCAAAGTGAAACTGGCTGAGATGCCGGAGGCGGACCTGAGCCGCCCGTCACTTCTGGGGCTGGAGCGCGGAGGGAAGAAATTGCTGGAAATTTTTTTCGGAGAGGAGGCGGCAGAGTGAACTCAAAGGAACTGAAGCTCATCGTTGCAGGCGTGGGGCCGGGAGACCCGGATCTGGCCACCTTGGCGGCGGTCCGCGCGGCGGAGCAGGCCGATTTGCTGCTGCTCCCCTGCTCCCATGACGGGAAGCCAAGCGTTGCGGGCAGAGCCATCCGGGCGGAAAGTCTTCATGTCCCCGCAGCACCGCTGCTATTCCCCATGACAAGAGACGCCGGTGCGCGGGATATGGAGCTCAGACGTCAGCTTGAGCACCTCCGCCCTCAGTGGGAGAACGCAGAGACCGTCGTCCTGCCCGTGATAGGAGATTCGACCCTCTACGCGACGGGGGCTTACCTCTATGCTGTGTGGCGGGAGCTGGAACCGGGGCTGGAGTTGGAACTGCTCCCCGGCGTGTCGGCTCACTCCCTGGCCGCGTCCTGCGCAGGGCGTTTCCTGGCGATGGGAGAGGAAATCCTCTGCGTCATCCCGGGCACCGCGTCCCGAGAGCGCATTGAAACGGCCCTCCGCGCGGCCGGCGTTGCGGCCCTCTACAAACCCAGCGCGCTGGGAGACAAACTGCGCGGGGTCGTGGAGGGGACCGGCCCATGGCGCGAGATTGTTCGTGTGGACCACGCGGGATTGCCGGACGAGCGAATCCTGAAAGGAAGTGCGGCCCTGAATCCGGCGGAGGAATACCTTTCCATGCTTCTGCTCTGGAAGAAGAGTTAGACGGTATGTGGCAAGGTCTGCTCAGGGGCGAACTCTGGCTGACGTTCGACGTCCTGCTGGGACTCGTGATCGGGGATCTCATTTTAAGGCTGGGGCTGGCGGACCGCCTGATGCACCGCGCGCTTCCCTGGCTGCAGCGGCACGGCATTGGCCCCGTCGTGGGGCTGGCCCTGACCCTCAGTCTGGGGTCGTCAAAAGCCGGGGCGGCGCTTTTAGCCTCCGC
>JAIKZX010000096.1 GCA_024681935.1 Fretibacterium sp. | reverse complement strand
CAGCGCGCCGTTGGTGGACATGACGCCCAGGATGTTGTTGATGAAGGCGTCGACGCGCGGCAGCATCTTATCCACGAGAGCGTCCCTGTTTCCGGACTTCACGGCCGCAATCACATCGTCCAGCATTCCGAAGGCGTTCTGACGGGTGGTGTTGGAGCCGCTGCGGATGGTGGCGTTCTGGCCGTGGATGCCGGGGGAGGTGCGGACGTCCGCGTCCTCGTCCAGATCGTACCCGCCGCGGTAATAGGACTTAGCAACTACGCCCCCTTCAACGGTCACAGTGCCCGTCCCATTGATTGTGATAGTGCTCTTATCCAGAGAATTATCCGATGAACGTAAAATCACCTTTCCATCCTTTAGCTCGGCTCTGACATTACACTCCTCTTCTGCCATCTTTTTATTGATAGCCTTTACTGTGGCAGACATATCCACTTTTGTAGGATCCGTACTGTCTGCAACCATCTCAATGCTATAGGGAGTACTGTCAACATAGAATGTTAGCTTATCAGTAACGACCAGGTCGTCACTGAAGCTGAGAGAATAACTTGAACCGACAGTGTTTGTCCCGAGGAAAGTCGTTGTCACATCTGTCCCATCCGCCTTGGCAAACGATATCCCAATCGAATACCCCCGCGGGGACCAGACCGTGAGCTGGCCATTGTCGTTGATGCCGGCCTCCACGTCATAGTCCTGCATCCGGGCGTTGATGAACTCCACCATGTCCTTCGCGTCGACCTTGCCGTCATCGTTGGCGTCGCGCAGTTCTGTCAGGTCGATGGTGTGCTCGTAGCCCGCGACGTCGAGGGTGAGGCTGTCCGCCGGGCCTGACAGAGGGGTTGTGTCCGTATTCCACTCAAACGTCCCGTCAGTCAGGTCCACAGTGCCCTCAATGCCCGTGCTGAGGCCCAGATAATCCTGAGCGATATGAACCGTATTTGTCCCATCGGTGCCGTCGACGTCCACCACGCTGACCGCCGATCCGTCCACGGAGGAAATCGCAAGGATGGGGTAGTCGCCGCTCTGACGTCCGCCCCGGCTCTCCGCGCCGCCCATGTGGGAGTCGAAGTAGTTGACGTAGAGCCAGTCCCCGGCCTGAGAGCGGAGGCGGTCCATAACGTCCTTCACCGTGTCGTTTTCGCCCACGTCGATTTCCACGCTGTGCGCCAGGTTGGAGAAGCGGATGGTGCCAGTGACCCCAAAGGTGTCGCTGTCCTTCATAGCATGGGATGTCTGTTCCAGATTGGCTGTCACGCCGCCGTGAATACCCATCTGCGCCGCGATGCCGCCGGAGTAGGTGTCCCACACGGGATCGGAGAAGGGCAAATCCACCACGGTGAAGGACTCGCCGGAGAGGAAGTAGATGGACGCAGCGTTATCGATTTCCTTATGGTCCTGGCTGTCCAGAGGGATGGAAATCCCCATGACGTTCTCCCCCTCCTGGGCGTTGACCTGGTTCACGATCTCCTGCATCACCCTGGTCCGGTCCACCAGCCCCGTTTCGGGGTCCGCCACGGCCTTCTTTGTCAGTGTGACGTCGTAGCTCATGCCGCAGTTCATCTGAACGCGCACCTTCACGCCCAGCTGGTCGTCAACGCAGGGAGCCTGGGGGAAGTAAACCTCATCCAGTCCCATGTCGGGCTCCGCGCGCAGAGCCGTGGAGAGCCCCATTTCGTCGGCGTAGTGCTGTTCGTTCATATCCAAAAACAACACCTGCTCGCCGTTATAGCCACGGATAACAAGACGCTGGGTGGCAGCCTCATAGTCATCCGTGCCCACGCCCTCTTCCTCGGCATCCTGGTTCAGGCTGTTGGGGTTGACGACGTCCACCGTCACTTCCAGCCATCCGGCCCCGGCGTTTTTGAGGCGGTCCGCCAGCTGGGTCATGCTGTACTCGCCGGGGGTCAGGGTGATGTCCGCCGTGTGGCCGCCGCTCATCACGCGCCAGTGAAGCATCGTCCCTTCGTCTACCGTCAGTTTCTCATCCAGGCCGAACTCCACGCTCTTCATGGCCGTCTCCATGCCCAGCACGTCGAACACGTCCATGTGGCTGTGGTCCACGGCCCGGGTCGCGGGCTCTGACTGAATGTTGCCCTCGGCGTTGAATTCGAAGAGCGCTTTCGCCCCCCCCGTGGCCTGAAGTGTGACGGAGGGATAGTGCTTGGACTCCTCCGCCTCGTCCACGTGCAGCGGATCGTCCGGCAAATCCCCGACGCGCTGGGCCACCACAACGAGCCGCTCTCCGTCCGTGGAAGTCCGCGCGAAAACGCCGTCGATGGCGTTGATCTTCTCCGCGATTTCCTCCAGCCCATCGCCCTTGTTCATATAGACCTTCACGGTGTTGGCCGTGTCCGTGCCGACCGTCACGGAAAGGGAGCTGGCGGAACTGGTGACGGAAGTGTCTGTTCCGTTCGTTCCCAAAAGTTCCTTCAGGTCCTTGGAGTCGCCCTCGACCTTAAACTCGCCCTTCGCGGACTGAATCACCAGCCGTCCGGAGACGAGCGACGCCACGGGCAGATCCCCCGCGTCCACCGGCATTTTAGCGTTGATCTTGTTCACCAGATCCGAGATGGAGTTCATTTCGGAGAGATTGAATTCTTCAGGCTCACTGTTTTCCAGCGTAATCTTGAGCTTACCCATCCCATCCCTGCCGCGCCAGTCCAGAACGTTTTCCGTGCCGGTGATGCCGTGGTACTTTATCCCCTCGCTGGCGCTGACGGAGCCAAAAAGCTGCCCCGCCGCCGAGCCGCTCACGGCGATATCCTTCCCCGCCGCGGACTTCAGAACCAGCTTGCCTTCGTTGAATTCGGCGGTAATACCCAGCGAGGCAAACGCGCCGTCAAGTTCGGTCTTTAAAGCTGCGGTATCTGAAGGATCTGCGGTAAATTTATAGTCCGCTGGGTCTCCACCAGACTTCACGGTGAGCGTTTTGCCCGTCAGTCCTGTCAGGCTTAATTCCTTGTCCCCCATCAGGATATTAGAGGAGCCCCAGCCGCCGGAGGGCACTGTGAAGTTCAGCCCCTCCAGGCTCTGGCAGACAGGCATGTAGTCCGTGTCGGTCCAGCCGGTGATGCCCACCTTCTCGCCCGTGTTGCTCTTGATGAACATCTGCTGCTCCCCCGTGGTGGTGTCCTTCTCCACGGAGGCCGTCACGATCATGTCCGCACCCTGCTCCTGAAGCGAGCGGTTGACCAGAGACGCAAGGTCGTCCAGGCTGAGGCCGTTCAGTTCACCGGGATCACGGAATTGGTTGTAGTCCGACATCTCAGCCTTCTGCGAGGCAATCTCGTCCACCCACTGCTCCGGGATGAAAACGGCCAGAGTACGGTTGCCCACCGTAATCTGGACCTTCTCCTCACGCCCCGTCCACTCCCAGTCCAGCGGGACTTTGTGGCTGCAGATGAAGTACGTGTCCTCATCCGTGGGGATAATCTCGCTGCCGGTGAAGGTGACATCTCCCAGGAGCCCATCGCCCAGCGCGTACTGTATGCGCTCATCCGACCCGTTGTAGACAACCCGGCCGTCCGAGGTCATCGAGAAGGGCGGCGTCGATGTGTCCGTGCCGCCAAAGATGTACTGTCCCGCCACTTTGGAGTTCAGTGAGTCCAGAATAATCTGCCTCTGGGCCTCAATCTGCTGCACAATATCCTGAAGCTCATTCTCACTCAGAGCTCCGTCTCCCGCCTGAATCACAAGGTCACGAATGCCCTGCGCGGCGTCAAGAACGGTGTTCAGCGCTCCCTCAGAATAGTTCAGCATGGAAATGGCGTTCTGGTTGTTCTGCAGATACTTCTCTGTGGCCCCGAGGGTAGACTGAAGCTCCAGCCCCCGCGTGACAGCCGAGGGGTTGTCGGAGAGTTTAGCGTATTTATTGTTGGTCGCGAGCTGCCTCTGAAGGTCCTGAATGTTGGACAGGCTGTCCTGAAGTGAGCCGAGAAGCGTCCCATACATCCCTGAGGTGGTCGTGCGGCTGTACATCGTGTTTGCCTCCTTAAAACTATGACCTGAACGATAATCTGGTTATTTAATCGGACACAAAGCCCCCCTGCATGAGGGGGGCAAACAAAAAATCGAAATTTAAACGGCGGTTCCTGCCGTCCCACAAGGCCCATACCATTTTTCGGATTGAAGCTCAGGGGGGGGAACACCCCCTGAAACCCCCGCCGGGTTACCGCTGCTGGGGGCCCTGATGCACATTACCGTCCCACAAGGCCCATACCATTCTTCGGATTGAAGCTCAGGGGGAGGAAAGCACCCCCTGAAACCCCCGCCGGTTTACTGCTGCTGGGGGCCCTGATTCATATTACCGTCCCACAAGGCCCATTCCATTTTTCGGATTGAAGCTCAGGGGGGGAAACACCGCCTGAAACCCCCGCCGGGTTACCGCTGCTGGGGGTCCTGATTCAGAGTACCGTCCCACAAGGCCCATGCCATTTTTCGGATTGAAGCTCAGGGGGGGAACACCCCCTGAAACCCCCGCCGGGTTACCGCTGCTGGGGGTCCTGATTCACATTACCGTCCCACAAGGCCCATTCCATTAATTATTGTGTTCAGCATCTCGTCGATGGTGGTGATGTAGCGGGACATGGCTCCAAAGGAGCGGTTGAGCATCACGATATCCATCAGCTCCTCGTCCAGGTTCACTCCGGAGACGGACTTGCGCTGCTGGTCAATCTGCTCCGCCAGACTGGACTGCGCCGTTTGCATGAGCTTGGCGTTCCCTGCCTTAGAGCCGATCTCCGACAGCATGGCGTCGTACTCTCCGCTCAGGGAGACGGTTCCGTCCTTCAAAACCCTGGCCGAGGACAGTCCGTTCATGCGGCCCGCGTTTGTGCCGTCGCCGGATCCGCCGCTGACGCCGGATACAGCCTTGCCGTCCTCGTTCTTCCTGCCCATGGCCGCACCGATGAGCGCGTTGTCCGCCACAACCTTGTCGCTGACGGAGAGGGCCTTCGCCGCGCCCGCCTTCGTGGAGAGCGGATCAAAGAAAGCGACGCCGGTCATGGTGATGTCGCTGCCGATGCCGTAGCCGGAGTACTGGTAGGCGTTGAGGTTCTTCACCAGCCCATAGGCCACCTCGTCCAGCGTGCCCTTCAGGTCGGGAATAAGTTCGTCCCGAGCCTCCTCCAGCGCCTTGACGGATCCGCCGTTCACGTGGTGGCGCGATGTAACGGTGGTGATGCCCGCATTCTTGAGGTTGAACCACATTCCCTCGGAAACCTCCACCTCCTGGGACGCGGTGTAGTCGGTCTTGCTGTCCGAGGCAGGGATGCGCCGGGCCGTCTTGAACATGTTGTCCGAGGAGAGGTAGCGCACATTGTCAAAGGTGAAGGAGGCATCCTCAGATTCCGTGGCGATGGCCGCAACTTCCCGGTAAACCGTGGTATCGGTGCCATCCAGTTGCCCAACCTCCTCGATATCCGTCAGGCCCAGGCGGCGGAGAAGCTGCATGCTGCCGCCCTCCTCGCCCATCAGGGTGATGCGCTGGGCCTCGCCCGCCACGTCGGCGGCAATGGAGAGATACCATGACTGGTCTGAGTCCTGCTGAAGGGAGGCGTGGACCCACTGCTCCGGTTCCGTCAGGCCAAACTCCTCCTGATACTTCTCGTTGATCTTGTTCCGGATGATGGTCAGCGAGTCCGTCTCCGCCACGTCGATGGTGATGACAGGGTTGGGGTTGGCGATGCCCATTTTCTCCGCCAGGTTGCCCTCCACGTCGGAGATGGAGATCAGGTGATAGTCCTTCGACTCGATGGAGAACTGCATCTTCACGTTGTTTTTGTCCGTGTAGGACTCGATGTCAAGTTTCGCGTCCGGGACTTTTTCCGCCGCCTCCTTGATGAAGTTCGTGAGCGCTTCAACAGAGAGCGTGGGGCCCACCGTCTTGGGATAGACGGTAAAACCGTCCGTGTTTATCCCCGGCGCGAACACATCGCTGCTCAGCTCCCACTGCTGGGACTTGCTGTTCCAGTTTGCCGTGATGTCGATCTGCTGGTTGGACACGCCGATGCGGAAGGTGTGGGTCTTGGCGTCATCATCTCCCGGCTTGCCGAGGATATCGCCGTCCGCCAGAACGGTATCGTTCTTGATGGGCTGAGAGTAGACGCGGGTGCCCTGACTGCCCACCTGAATGCGGAAGGAGCCCGTGACGCCCAGAGCCTCGTCCACGCTCATGGGCCGCGAGCGCATTGTGGTGTTCCCGGCCTTGACCACCTTGGTGGCCTGGAGCTCACCCAGCATCCCGCTGCCGTCGGTGACCTCGATCATGTGATCC
>JAIKZX010000038.1 GCA_024681935.1 Fretibacterium sp. | reverse complement strand
CCCTCGACAAACGCTCTGACCGCATAGTAGCCCATACGGGTTGCTGTCTCACGATCCCGTCCGCTGGGCGAGCCGCCGCGCTGAATGTGCCCAAGAACCGTGACGCGCGGGTCCATCCCGACAGCATCTCGGATACACTCGCCAATCGTGATTGCACTGCTGGCTCCCTCGGCAACAACGATCATAAAGTGTGTGACGCCAGCGAGACGGGAATTCTGGATACGGGTAATTACGTCGTTCTCAAAATCAATTTCCCGCTCCGGCACCAGCACGGACGTTGCCCCTACAGCAATCCCCACATAAAGCGCGAGGAATCCTGCATTTCGTCCCATGACCTCCACAACAGAGCACCGCTCGTGGGATTGCATGGTATCGTGCAACTTGTCGATGCACTCAATGGCGGTGTTGCACGCTGTGTCAAACCCGATGGTGTAGTTCGTGCAGCCGATGTCATTATCAATTGTAGCTGGAATTCCCATGACAGGAATACCCAGCCGGGAGAGTTCCAGCGCACCGCGGAACGTGCCGTCACCGCCAATAGCAACAATTCCATCCAGGCCCAACATCTTGCAGGTGGAGACGGCTTTTTCTCTCCCCTTCTCTGTCATGAACTCCTCGCTCCGCGCCGTGTAGAGGATAGTGCCCCCCCGTGACTGGATATGACGGACACTCTCACCATTCATAGGCACAAAATCGCTGGTGATAAGCCCCTGCCATCCTCTGCGAATGCCCACGCACTCAACGCCACAGGAGATGGAGGTACGAACAACAGCGCGTATCGCCGCATTCATGCCGGGAGAGTCCCCTCCGCTTGTCAGCACGCCAATCCGCCTGATCTTCTGTTCCATGATTAGACAATCCACCTTCCTAATCTTATTATCCGCCCAAGTAGGCTTTCTTAATAACGGGTGAGGCTAAGAGTTCCTCTCCCGTCCCCGTTGTAACAATCTTCCCTGTCTCGAGGACATAGCCGCGGCTGGCGATGGAAAGCGCCATTTGGGCATTCTGCTCCACCAGAAGGATTGTTGAACCATGTTTGTGGAGGTCCGAGATAATATTAAAAATCTGTTCCACCAGAATCGGGGCAAGCCCCATCGAGGGCTCGTCCAGCATAAGAAGCTTGGGTTGGCTCATCAGCGCTCGCCCCATCGCCAGCATCTGTTGCTCGCCTCCAGACAACGTCCCCGCGACCTGCCGCCGGCGCTCCCTAAGGCGCGGGAAAAAGTCATAGACCTTCTCAAGATTCTGCGCCACACCCATCGCGCTCCGGGCTGTCTGGGTATAAGCTCCCATCTCCAGGTTCTCCTGCACTGTCATCTGGAGGAAGATACGCCTTCCCTCAGGGACCTGGGCCAGCCCCCGCTCCACCACCTTATGGGGCGGTGTTTTCCCCAGGGGCTTCCCCAGAAAAGAGACGCTTCCCGTACGGGGATGCAGCAGACAGGAGATTGTATTAAGCGTGGTGGATTTCCCCGCCCCGTTGGCCCCGATGAGCGTCACGATCTCCCCCTCGTTGACCTCGAAGGATATCCCTTTAACAGCGTGGATACTGCCATAGTAGACGTGAATGTCCTCAACCTTCAATATAGGTTCGGCCATCTGTCTACACCCCCTTCTTCTTTCCCAGATACGCCTCGATAACCGCAGGGTTGGACTGAATGTCAGCCGGTGTTCCCTTGGCAATGACGTGGCCAAAGTTCAGCACGCAGATTCCCTCGCAGACGTTCATTACCAGGTTCATGTCGTGCTCAATCAGCACGATAGCGATCTGGAACATATCGTGAATCCTGCGGATGCTCTCCATCAGTTCCACTGTCTCAGACGGATTCATTCCAGCCGCCGGCTCGTCAAGCAACAAAAGCGATGGATTTGTGGCCAGCGCCCGAACAATTTCCAGCCGGCGCTGCGCCCCGTAGGGCAGGGACCCCGCCCGAATATCCGCCATGTCCTGCATATCGAAAATGGAGAGGAGTTTCAGCGCACGACGGTGAGCGGCCAGTTCCTCCCGCCGGTAACGGGGGAGCCTGAGGATTGCGCTCCACATACTGTACCTCATATCATTATTCATGGCCACCTTCACGTTGTCCACAACGCTGAGATTCTTAAACAAGCGGATGTTCTGGAATGTCCGGGCAATACCAGCCCGGTTGACCTGTGCTGTGTTCATGCCGTGCGTATCCATGCCATCCAAAAGGATAGTACCTGTCGTAGGCTGATAGACCTTCATGAGCAGGTTAAACACTGTGGTCTTGCCCGCACCGTTAGGCCCGATAAGCCCGGCAATCTCGGTGCGCCCGATAGTCAGATTGAAATCCTCGACGGCCTTCAGGCCGCCAAGGGTAATCCCCAGGTTAATACACTCCAAAATCGGGGCCCTCGACGCATCCCGGTCCGGGACCAGCGCCTTGGAGGGAAGGGGAACCAGCTTTGTCTTAGTTTTCGTGAACGGCATCTCAATCCCCTCCTTCTTCTTCCGGCCTCTGGGAGAACGGGTTGAATCGATCAAAGAAACGGCGAACCGTGGAATTGTTGGCGCCAAGCATCGCCACAATCAGGAGTACAGCGTAGAGAAGCATGCGGTAGTCGGAAAACTGCCGCAGTTTCTCCGGCAGGATGGTCAGCGCAGCAGCTGCAATAATTGAGCCCAGCATATTCCCCTGTCCTCCCAGCACAACGAACACCAGCACAAGGATGGACGTGTTGAAGTCAAACTTATTGGCGACGATGGTCGAGTAGTTCATGGCAAAGAGGCACCCCGCCGCCCCGGCCAGCGCGGCCGACGTGACGAAGGCCATCATTTTGTATCGTGTGATGTCGATACCAATGCTTTCGGCAGCGATACGGTCGTCACGGATAGCCATGAAGGCCCGACCCGATCGGCTGTTCACCAGATTGAAGACGACAGCCAGCGCGATGAGGGTCAGCGCAAACCCCATGGAGAAGGTTGATATTTTCTGAATTCCGCTGATGCCCATCGGACCACGGATAATCAGCTTTCCTCCGGCGAGGAGACGGGTGTTGTCGGTCAACATACTGAAGTGCAGGCCACCACTGTCAACTCCCAGATAGAAGTTATTGAGGAGGCTTTTGATAATCTCTCCAAAGGCCAACGTCACAATCGCCAGATAGTCACCCTTCAGGCGAAGGACGGGGATGCCAATAAGGAACCCTGCAAGGGCCGCGAAGGCCGCCGCGACAATTATAGCCAGAATCAGGCGCACCGGGGCGAAGGGAAGGATGTTCTGCAGCAATATCGCAGCCGCCACCCCGCTGAATGCCCCAATGGACATGAAGCCAGCGTGGCCCAGGGAAAGTTCTCCCAGAACGCCCACTACCAGGTTCAGAGAGACGGCCATGACCATGTAGGCGCAGATGGGAACCAGCATTCCCCGCATAGAGGAGCTGAGCATTTTCGTCGAGCTCATTACCTGAAGAATGATGAAAGCCACCGTGACCAGCGCATAGGTGGTGAAGATACGCCGGGCCTCCACGCGCTTGAGGTTTATCAATCGTTTCATCGTCATGACTTACACCTTCTCCGGCATCTGCACGCCCAACAGCCCTGCGGGCTTGACCAGCAGCACCACAATCAGCACGGCGAACACCACCGCGTCGGAGAGCTGGCTGGAGATATAGGCTTTGGCAAATATCTCAATGACGCCCAACAACAGCCCGCCCAGCAGCGCCCCGGGGATGGAGCCAATGCCACCAAAGACCGCCGCGGTAAACGCCTTGATACCGGGCAGAGACCCTGTCGTGGGCATCAGCGTTGGGTAGGCCGAGCAGAGCAACACACCGGCGACAGCGGCCAACCCGGAACCGATGGCGAACGTCATGGAGATGGTGGCATTGACATTGATGCCCATTAGCTGGGCCGCGCTCTTATCCTCCGAGCAGGCCCTCATCGCTTTGCCCATCCTCGTGTTGCCAGTGAACCAGGTCAGGCAGATCATGATAATCACACATGTGACGATTGTTACTACCGTGACATGAGAGAGGGAAAGCTGTCCGTCAAACAACTTAAAAGCCCCTCTGCCAACAACGGATGGGAAGACCTTAGGGTTGGAAGACCACAGCAGAAGCGCCGTGTTCTGGAGGAAGTAACTCACGCCGATAGCCGTGATGAGCACCGCCAGAGAGGGGGCCTGCCGCAGGGGCTTGTATGCCAGTTTCTCCACAATGATACCCAACAGCGTGCAGACAAGCATCGCCAGTGCCACCCCAACGATAGGATGCAGGCCGTAGCGGGAAACAGCATAGAAACAGACGTAAGCTCCAACCATGATGACATCGCCGTGGGCAAAGTTCAGCATTTTGGCGATGCCATACACCATCGTATAGCCTAACGCAATGATGGCGTAAATACTGCCCAGGCTGATACCACTGATAAAGAAATTCAAAAGGGTCATGAACGCACCTCTTCATAATATTTCATGATTCATCTGTGGGTCAGATGGAGTGCATCCAAAATGCCGGACATGCCGGCGTTTTCGATGCACTCCAGAAAAAAAGAAAATAGCGGGGAGGGACGGCCGTCCCTCTCCCCACCTGCTGTCCTCTGATTACTAATCGAGACCGGCGTAAGCGCCGTCTCTGATAATCATACCCTTGGGGTCTTTCGTGACATCTCCGGCCTTGCTCCAGGTCATGTTGGAACCCGTCAGACCGTTGAAGGTCATGGAAGTGAACTGCTCAATCATCTTGGTGCACAGGGTCTCGGCATCCATGTCAGCCGTGCAATTGGAGTTCTCCAAAGCCTGCTTGTAGGCGTAGACGCAGTCATAGGCGTCAGCGGCGAACTGGTTGGGCACCTCGCCAAAGCGGTTCTTATACTCCTGAACGAAAGCGATGGTACGATTGTCCTTCGAGTCTGCGTTGAACGGGGTCAGGAGCATGACACCCTCGGCCAGGGTCTTGTCGAAGCCCTCCATGGTCAGAATACCGTCCATGCCATCCACGCCAAACCACTTCGGCGCATAATCCATACCGTCAGCCTGGGCCAAAATGAGAGACGCGGGCTGGTAATACATAGGAAGGAATACAAGCTCTGCCCCCTTGTCCTTTGCGTCAGTAAGCTGGACGGAGAAGTCCGTGTCGTTGCCGTCGGCGAAAGTCATATCACTGACGACCTCAAGCCCCAGTTCCTTTGCCTTGGAAACGAAGGTCTCACGGATGCCTGTGGAGTACACATCATCGTTCTTCCAGATGATAGCGACCTTCTTGCTCAGCCCTTTATCGGAAATATACTGAGCGGAGGCAGAACCCTGGTTGGGGTCCACAAAACACATCTGGAAAACGTTGTCTTTGCCGGCGGTTACAGCAAGGGCAGAGGCGGAGGGCGTCAGGGCGAAGATGCGGTCCGCAAAGTTCTCTGCAGCCGTGGCCTCGCAGGGCTTGGAGGTAACGGAACCCATGGAAAGCTGCATTCCCCAGTCCTTCAACGCGTTGTAGGCGTTGACGGCCTTCTCTGCATCGTGCGTGTCATCCTCATAGCGAAGTTCGAACTTAATCTTGCTGTCGGAAGCGTTGATCTCATCGACAGCAATCTGCGCGCCATTCTTTGCTGCGTTTCCGTAGATGGCCGCGCCGCCTGTCAGCGGGCCCGTGCCCCCAAGCTTGAAGGCATCAGCGCCAAACGCGCAACCAGCCGTCATAACAAACGCGGCAGCTGCAACGAGAGCAAATATTTTCTTCATTTTCATTTCTCCTTCTCAACAAAAATTATATTGCTGCGATATCGCCCATTCTCCGGCGGCCGTCCGGGAACGTTCGATTGTAGCCCAAAACAGATTCATAGCACTAAAAATAAAAAGAGCGGCTGTGGAGTACAGCCGCTTTTCTCTCAAAAGTCTTTGGCTTCCTCCGCTTCCCTATACTCTTGGTCCTCCAATAACAGCAACAACCAAAATTAGGACGAAAAAAATGGACGCCACTAAAAGGGCGTCCACAAGGAAAATGCACGTATAAGAAGCCTCTCCGCAAGGAGCCGGCGCAGCCATAGACACAGAACTCTTATTAAAACTATCCATCATGACGCATCCGCCTCCCCTTTTCTTAAACTGTTCGGCATTATAGAGAAACTTCGGCCAAAAGTCAACAAGCAGTTTGAGTTTGAAGCACATTGAATGGCACAGATTTACCGACTATGTCCATGACCTGTGGACATCCCTCCCCTGTTCCGCAGACCCCGCACCGCCGTGAGGTGATATACTTGATTTCAAATATTGTATGGAGGTAGCGAAACGTGGATTTATCGACCTTGTTCAGTCTTGCCGGCGGAGTCGGCCTTTTCCTTTACGGAGTCAAATTATTGAGTGAGGCACTTCAGTCCATCGCCGGGAATCGAATGCGCCATTTAATAGGCACACTGACCAAGACCCCCCTCCGTGGCGTGTTCATTGGCATCCTTGTTACTGTTCTCATCCAGAGCAGCAGCGGCACCACGGTCATGACAGTCAGTTTCGTCAACGCGGGGCTGCTGACGCTGAAACAGGCCATCGGCATCATCATGGGGGCCAACATCGGGACCACCGTCACCGCACAGATTATTGCCTTCAACATTGAGACCTTCGCCCTGCCCATTGTCGCGATTGGCGTGGCGCTCCACCTCTTCAGCCGAACAAAGCGTCTGGGCTATCTTGGCAGCGGGCTGCTGGGGCTGGGGCTCCTCTTCATGGGAATGCAGGTGATGAAAAACGCGTCTCCGCTTTTAGCGTCGCACAGAACGCTCTTACTCACCCTGAGTCATAATCCCATTCTTGGCGTCCTGGCAGGAATGCTCCTCACCATCCTCATCCAATCCAGTGCGGCGACTATCGGTCTGACCATGGTCCTGGCTTCCCAGGGGTTGCTGGACATCGACGCAGCCATCCCCATCATTCTGGGCGATAACCTGGGCACGACGCTGACGGCTGTCGTGGCCGCCATCGGGACCACTCGTCCCGCAAAACAGGCTGCCGCGGCTCACGTTCTCTTCAACCTACTTGGGATTATCCTATTCCTCATCTGCTTCCCACTGTATAAAGCCCTGATTTTACAAAGTGCCTCTGACGTTGGGCGTCAGATTGCCAACGCCCACACGATTTTCAACGTCCTCAATACCATTATTTTCCTTCCATTTGCTTCCCTCTTCGCACGCTTGATTGAGCGACTGCTGCCTAACGTAGGTGAAACCCAGTCTGACGCGCTCTTCCTGAACCCCAGACTTATCGGTGCCTCCTCCTCCGCTGCGGTGGAGGCAGTAAAGGATGAACTCGCACACATGGGGAACATCGTGACGGATATGCTGAGCATCGTCCGCCAGGCCTATTCCGAGGAGAAGAACCTCGAAAATTTGATGGAGGATTTTGAGGAGAAAGAAAAGAGCGTGAATGCCATCAACCGCGCCATCGCCTCCTACGCCTCGGAAATCTGGCAGAAGGGCGTGTCGGTCGACGTCTCCACCGTTTTAGGCCGTTACGTCAGCGCCGCCAGCGACCTTGAACGCGTAGGAGACCATGCGGAGAACCTGATGGAGCTCTGCGGTCCGCTGGAGGGCTATCTTTCGCCTGTGGCAGCGGAAGAGTTCTGGGATATGTTCGACACGGCAGAGCTGGCCGTATCCACCGCACTGTCCTCACTCCAGCAGGAGGACGTTGTCCTGGCGAACCGCGTCCTCCTGGAACTGGAGGACAAGATCGACGCCCAGGAGAAACAGTACCGTTTGAACCACATCGACCGGCTCAACAAGGGAGAGTGCGACCCAGAGCGGGGTGTGAACTTTATCGATCTCCTCGGCAACCTGGAGCGCATTGGTGACCACAGTGACAACATTGCCGGCTACACACTGGACATTGCTGCGCTCTCTCAAGGCTCTGCTGCTGGCTGGGCCCAGGCTTAGGAGGGCTGATGCAGGTGTCCCGAAAGATACTAAAGGGCATCGCAATACTTCTTTTCATCGGTTTTCTGCTGGGAGGAGCAGGCTTTGTCATGTTGTGGAATTCACTGCCCCTCGACGTGGAGCGCGTTACTCATATCGAGGGCTCCCCCGCCCTCTACGATGCGGATGGTCAGCTCTTTCATCTTCGTCTCTCACCGGATTCGGAGTGGCAGATTCCCATTCACCTGAAGGATATGGGGAAGTGGCTTCCCCGCGTTGCCGTCGCCGTGGAGGATGGACGATTCTATTCTCACCCCGGCGTGGACCTTCTGGCCCTGCTGAGGGCCACCGCCCAAAACCTCACGTCGGGGCATATCGTCTCCGGAGCCTCGACCCTCACCAGCCAGCTCATTCGGCTGGCCATTTCGGAGCGTGAACCCATCCCCGGCTCCTCAGGCCATACACGCCGGCCGCGAAGCCTCACTACCAAGGCGCGGGAGTTCGTTCTGGCTCTGAAGCTGGAGCGCGTGCTATCCAAGGATGAAATACTTGAACACTATCTCAACCGCGCCCCCTTCGGAGGAAACATTCGAGGTGTTCAGGCTGCCTCTTTAATCTACTTCGGCAAGCAAGCCTCTCAGATATCCCCCGGCGAAGCCTGTCTTCTCATCGGGATGCTGAAAGGCCCCACACTGTACCGTCCCGACACGCAGCCAGAAGCCGCGAAGGGACGCCGGGACGCTATTATCCGTATGATGGAGAGCAAAGAAGTCTTCACGCACAATGAAGCACAGAGAGCCTTGCTGGAGGGGTTGCCTAACCGACGTACCCCTCCGCCGTTCCGGGCTTATCACTTCGCGGAGCTGGTCATGGAAGGCAGAACACAAACCGAAATGGGATCAGGCCTAAGGACCACACTCAGGCTGGATATCCAGTCCCGTTTGGAGTCGATACTGCGCCAGGCGGCCCGCGAGCTTCCCACGAGCATCACCCTGGCCGCCGGGATTGTAGAGAACAGGACGGCCAACCTTGTTGCCTGGGTGGGCAACGCCCGCTTCGGCGAAGGGGGTACAGGCCAGGCAGGAGGCGCCCTGGGGGGCTGGGTGGACTGCGGACGCGCCCCGCGCTCCCCCGGTTCGACGCTTAAACCTTTTGCCTACCTCTCAGCGGTGGAGCAGGGATACCTGACGGCCTCGTCTTTGCTGGCAGATACCTCCATCGCCTTCTCTGGGCGGGCTCCGCGCAATTTTGACCTGCAATACCGCGGGGCTGTCACCGCCCGCGTGGCCCTCTCCGAGTCCCTCAACGCGCCGGCCGTGCGCGTGCTCCGCATGGCGGGCCCGGACCGCGTCCTGCGGCTCCTGAGGGATGCGGGCCTGAGCCATTTGACCCAGCCGGCCTCCTACTATGGGGATTCCCTCATTCTTGGCGGCTGCGAGGTGACCCTTCTTGAGGAGCTTGAGGCTTTCACGGCTCTGGCCTCCCTGGGCGAACACCGCCCACTCTCCCTTTTAAGGGGGCCGATACCTCCCAAAAGCCGCATCGCATCGGAGGCAGGCTGCTGGCTCATCTGCGACATTCTGAACCACAAGGGGCCGCTGGCGCTCCTCACGCGGGGGACCCTGGGCCAGAAGTGGCAGGCGGCGCTCAAGACGGGGACTTCCTACGGGCTGCGCGATGCCTGGACCGCCGCCTGGACACCGGATTTCACGACGGTCGTCTGGGTTGGAGCCCCGGAGGGAGAGTCGTGGCCGGGGCTGGTGGGAGCCCGCGCGGCTGCCCCGGTGGCCCTGAGGATCCTGCGGGCGGTCTCCCCTCATTCCACCTGGTATGGCAGGCCCGGCGGGCTGGTGCTGCGGCAGGTTTGTACCCTCTCGGGCCGCACCCCAACGGCGGCCTGCCCCACAACGCAGCTGGACTGGGCTCTCGAGGGCGTCACACGGACCACGCCCTGTCCCCTGCACACGCTCAAACAGGGACGTTCCACGATCCTGTGGCCCAGGGAGTTGGGGGCCTCTGCGCCCCCCTCCGGCAGTCTGCTGCCGCGGCGAAGCAGCCTCACCATCACCTCCCCCATCGCCGGCGCCACTTACATCACCGCGCCGTTTGACCTTCAGCGAAAGCTCCCCATGCGGGCCGAGGGCGCGATAGAGCGCGTGTGGTGGTATCTGGACGGACGGTATATCGGGACCTCCCTGCCCAATGAGACGTTCTTCCACCCCGTCTCCGACGGCACGCATATCATCGGGGCCACGGACAAGGAGGGACGAAGCACCTCAACGACGGTCCGGGTCGCTACGCCCGGCCGGAGCGAGGAGCCCCAGCCACTGAGGTAACGGTCCTCTGGAATGCATAAAACAGGAAGTTCTTTATAGCTGCATGTTTTTTACGATCAGGTAGGCGCTGCCCCGGTAGTCCACGCGGCCAATCACGGGACAGCCGCCCGTGAAGTGCATATCCGAGCGGATGTAGAGCGTCATCCCGTTCTGCTCCGCTTTGACGAAGTAAAAACCGCCGTGGGAGGAATTGGAGCCGATGTTTTTTCTGGGCGAGCCACTCTCAACGAGAATGGAATCCAGCCCTCCTCAACAGTTCTTATAGGAACCCCAGTAGAGGTACCCCACGCCTCCCCGTTGGCGGAAGAGCGCCTCCGCCTCCGGTGTCATGGAAAAAAGCGTCTCCGCACCCGCCGTGGAGCATCCCAGGAACAGCAGACACAGAGCGATCCATTTTCTCAGCAATATCCTCACCTCGATTTTCAAAAGGCCTCCGCACAGCGATGTGCCGCGCGGAGGCTGTGGCTTCCCTGATGAAAGTTCCGGTGGTCCCTATTTCTTCGGCTCGGCGTCCTGATCGCCAAAGCCAACGGTCTTCAGCCAGTCCGTGGGGTAGCCAATGGCTTCGAAGCCCTCGCCGGTGATCCGGTAGCCGTCGTTATACTTGCCCACGAGCTTCCACGCCAGGTTCCACCAGTCAGAGTGGACGGCCTTCATGTTCTCGTTGACGTGGTCCGTGATCATCTCAAGGCCTTTCTTGGGGTCCTTGGCGTACAGCTCAGCGGCCTTCTGCTCAAAGGCCTTCTGCTCGCTGAAGAACTTGCCCTCAAGACGGCCCTGCTCCTCGCGGATGTCACCGATCATCGCCCGGAAGTTCAGGTCTGCCCAGTTTCCCACAAAGTTGAAGGCCCACCAGGTGGACTTGGTGTCGAACTTCACACGGTCGCCCTCGTAGTAGGTCTCCGGGACCTTCTGGGCGCCGGCGTAGATGGGCACGTAGCAGGTCGTGATGGGCTGGTCCATGCCAAACCACGCCACCGCTGCCAAGGGCTCCGGCAGATTGTCCCTCACCTGGCCCACAAAGCTGTAGGAGCAGCGGAAGAGGCTGATGGAGCGGTTCCAGTCGTTGCCCTTGCGGTCCTCGGGCTTCATGCTTCCCGTCACGGCATAGCGGGTGGGCGTTCCAAAGGGGCCGGCGGCCAGTCCCGTCGTCATGTCAAAGCGCGTGCCCTCCAGCACGTCGCGGCAGAGCGCCATCAGGTCCTGCGGAGTGATGGGTTTGTCGGGCTTCTGGAAAAGCGGGTACTGCTCCGCCGCGTCCTCCGCCAGCTTCACGCTGGGGGTGAGGAGGTTGTAGGCCCGCCACTCGCGGCGCTGCTGGTAGTATGGGGAGCCATAGGGCTCCGGATTGTAAATCTTGTGGAAGACGAAGGGCTCGCCCTCCTTCCACCAGCCCATCTCCTGCGCGAAGGTCTTGACGTTCGAGGAGTACATGAAGTTCTCCGTGTCGTCAAAGTTGATCTCCGCGATGCGGGAGCGGTTGGAGCCCATGCCGTAGCTGTCGTCGGGGCAGCGCACGGCGGCCCACACCGCGCCGGACTTGCCGGAGCCGGGCGTCCACAGCGGACCGGGGCCGCAGATCTCAAACAGCCAGATCTCGTCCTTGTCACCAATGGTCAGGGCCTCTCCGCCGTCGCCGTAGCCATACCTCTCGGCCAGCGTGCCCATCACCTGGATGGCCTCACGGGCCGTGGCAGCGCGCTGAAGGCCCAGGACCTGGAGCTGCTCGATCATGAACGCCCCAGCCTGGCACTCGTTCTCCTCGCGGCCGCCCCAGGTGTACTCGCCCATCACCACGGACTTCTCGTTCATGATGGGATAGCCCACATGGAAGTACGTGTAGGTCTTCTCCACCTGTGGGATCTCCAACACCTTTTTCAGCTCGCGCCCCGGACGGGTCTGGTAGCAGATGTTGTAGTAGATGGGGACTGTCTCGTCCTTTTTGTGCTCGCCGCCGGGGATAACCTTCAGACGATGGTCATACCAGCCGTCGCAGGTGTAGGACACCAGCACGGAGCCGTCGGCCGTGGCCTTCTTGCCCACAAACACGGATGTGCAGGCCAGTGCCGCCCCTGCCGTCAGGGCCAGGATCATCGCGGCCAAAACAAGGGATTCTCCGATTTTCCTCTTCATCAAACGGGCCTCCTTAAAATTTTTAAGTCAAAGAAAGATAAACGCGAAAAATCCTTTTTCATCATTTCATCAGGAAAGCGGTAATGCCTTAGTCATAAGCAACCTTATCCGCCGCGGCCTTCGACGGGTCGTGGAAGAAGGCGCCGACTCCCTTTTCCTTGACCTCTGCGTAGCGGGGCATACCGGCGATCGTGATCGGACGGTCCGGGGTCATCATTGAGAAGATGTCCAAGCACTGAAGGAACGTCGAGATGTGGCGTCCCACACGGACGTCGATGTGCCAGCCATTCTCATCAATGGGGGCGTAGAGGAGCTTGTGCTTCCCCGCCTCGACGACGAAATCGTCCTTGCCCTCAAGCGTCAGTTTTTGGTCTGTGACGCCGCGAATGCGGTCCAACAGGGGCTCCGCCACCTCGTAGAGCATGGACATGGCCGGCGTGTGGTCCCCCACCTCGCGGTGGGAGAGGCCGTGCAGCGCCGTAGGAGAGAACTCCATGCCGATGGGGACCTCAAACTCCGTGCTGGTCAGCATCATCGAGGCCATGGCGGCGATCTCCTGAGCCTTCTCGTGGGCAACGATCGTGTTCTCCACCGCGTACTCCAGCTCCGCCTCGTGCAGGTCCACAACGACGTCCACACCCAGGGCGCGAATCATCTGGGCCATGCCATAGGTGGTGCGCTCCACCAGTAGGCCGCCGGGGCGCCCCGGCCAGCAGCGGTTCAGGTTGCGGATATCCATGTAGGCCAGAAGCTGGCGGCTGGGGTAGTGAACATAGACCTCCGGGTCCGGCCAGGAATCCAGCGGGCTCGCTGCTCGGTCACCCAGACGCCACGTCTTGCTCCCCCAGGGGGTTTTGATCTCGTAAAAGCTGGGGTAAGCCTCGCCGTTGCGGGAGTAAAGAGAGCCGCTGGTATTGGCACGGGTGATGACGATCAGGCGGCCAGCTTCCGGTTTCGCGTTCTCCACAAAAACCTGGGCCGTCAGGTTCGAGGCCGGTTCCTCCGGGTGCGTCCCCCCAATCAGCAGGACAGTCCCGCCGGGTTTCCCGCTGTCCATGACATAAATATTGCAGTCATTGACAGTGCCCGCAAGGGAGGGCTCGTAATCGCTCAGCTTCTGCACCTGGGTCACGCCGGGGCCCAGGACCACGGGCTCCTTGTAGTGGCGCATGGTGTAGAACTCCCGTCCGGCCCAGAAGGCCGAGGCCGCGCACAGGATAATGGCTATCCATTTTGTTCTGGAAAGTTTGTCCATGATGTCAGACCTCGCCTCCTCTTATTTGACGTGCAGGACGCGCAGGATAAAGGGGATCAGGATGACCGCGTAGAGAACGGCCTCCTGCGGGTCCCGCGTCTTCTTGAGGTTCCACGCCAGAGCGCAGGCGAAGAGCAGGGTCATGGCGTAGTAACCGTAGGTCACGATCTGGTTGATCAAAATCATCAGGGCATCACTCATCTTATAATCCCTCCCAAATTCACACGGCCAGGAATGCAAGCTGCTTGCTGTAGATCAGGAAGAGCGTGCAGCAGGCCGCGATGAACAGCATGGGAACAAGGCAGGCCTTCACAAAGTCGCCGTAATATCTTCCCTCATAATGCAGCTCCATGACCGCGGCGCGGCCAATGACGGCCGTCGGCGGCAGGCAGTCCCCCAGGGGCCACAGCACCGACATGGCGGAGAGCGCGACAATCGGGTCCATGCCCTTCATGTTGAAGAGCATGATCAGGGGCACGCCCAGCAGGGGCGCCACGGCGTACTGAAGGATGCCCTCCGAGATGGGGAGGATGATGAAGAGCGTGGCAAAGAGCGTCGTCAGCGGCAGGATGACCACGTGCAGGGAGATGACCCCGCGCGCGCCGGAGAGCGCCAGGACCTGGATCAGCGCCCCCACCACCACCATGATCCCCACCAGGGGCAGCAGGTTGTGAACGGTGTCCGACAGGACGCGCCAGACGTTGAGCTTCACGGGCGAAAGCAGCCACACCATGAGGGCGGAGAGCATGAAGATCATGGGAAGCCCGATGATGGGGAAGTCGAAGGGCCAGATGCGCCCCGCGATCAACAGCCCGCCAAACACGACGAAGGGCAGCAGCACCCTCAGCCAGTTCATTCCCTTCGGGGACTCCGGAAGCCGGGCCAGCGCCTCCTCGCGCGAGATGGACGAGGAGGAAGCGGCGCGACCGGCCAGCCAGAACATCGAGAACAGCGCCCCCAGCAGGGAGAGGACGGCCAGCGGACCATTGAACCCCACGTAGGGCATATTCGCCCCCGCCGCGGCCATCATGGCCCACAGGTTGATGGGGGGAGCCGCCGCGCTCATGGCCGCCGTCATGAAGATCGCCGCGGTCTTGCGGGTCTCGTCAACCCCCATTGCGGACAGCACGGAGCCCACCAAGGCCCCTACGGTGAGGACGCTGGTGGCCCCCGAGCCCGTCAGCGCGCCGGGGATCAGCATCACGAAGGTCAAAAGTAGCAGACAGATGACACGGTGGGAGTGGAACGCCCCCACAATCCGCCGCACGATAAAGGCCACGCCCCCCGACTCCTTGACCAGCGCCATGAAGAAGGTCGCGCTGATGAAGATCAGGCACACGTCGAAATAGGTGAAGGTCCCCTCCACGATGTGCCGGAGGGGAAACTCGCCGGACCAGGCCACGCCGTGGTAAACAGCAGCGGCAAAGGCCGAGGCCAGCATGGCGAGCTCCGTGGAAAGCCGGAGCGCCTTCGCCACGAGGAATGCCGCAACGGCGATCCCCAAAATCATATAAGCATGGGCAAACATAAAATGTCTCCCTTCGTTCAACAAAACATCATAATAAAAAGCGGGGAGTTTCCTCCCCGCCCTCTGTTTACTGAAGTTCCGCCAGTTTTGCGCCGATAGACAAAGCGTCTTTTACAACAATGAGCTCCTTGCCCAGCTCCGCGGCGTACTTTGTGAAGAACCCGTCGCTGTCGCTGTCGGTGATAATCAGCATGGCGTCCGCCAGGGGCATGACCGCTTTGATGGAGGCCTCGTCCGAGGCGTCCGTGCGGCGAGCCATTCCCTCAATGTGCGCGCCGATGACCAGGATGCCCTTCTCCTTCGCGGCCTTTATCAGGGCCGTGCAGCGGGCGATCTCCTTGTCAACATCGGTGCCGGCCGCTCCCATGCCCTTCATGCTGGTCCCCGTCGTCACGATGAGCGTCTTGCATTTCGCGGGATCCAGCTCATCGGCGGTGATCGTCTTGCTGGAGTCCACCGGGGCGACCTTCGCCTGCATGGCGGACATCTTGATCATCATGGCGCCGGGGCTCTGCCCACAGGTCGTGGCAATGATCGGCGTCTCGATCTTCGGCAGCGCCGCCGCGGACGCGGCCAGCAGGAACAGGGCTAAAACAGAGAGAAAAGCTTTCCGCTTCATCATCCAAACCCCTTCCTAACGGTTGTTGGTGTACTTGGCGATGCTGGTGAAGTTCAGCTCCCAGAACGCCTTCTCCGCTTTGGCCATGCACTCGATGGTGTAGTCCGTGAGGAACTTCGTCGCCTTTGCGGGGTCCTCCTTGCAGAGCGCGGCGGCCTTCTTCTCAATCTCGGGCTGGTTCTTGAAGAACTCGTCCTCGATGGGGTTGCGGACGGCCTCGAGGTCCTTGATGGCCTCCTGATACCGCCAGTTCACCACGTCGTCCTGAAGCATGAAGGCCCACTGGGCGCAGTCCAGGCTCAGCTTGTCGCGGTCAAAGTTGGACTTCCAGCTTTCCTTCGTGTCCCGCGTCCCCGTGTAGATCGGCACGTAGAGCGTGTGCGCGGGGTTGTCATACCCAAACCAAAGCACGCCGCCCACGGGCTCCGGCAGGTCCTTGCGCATCTGAGAGACCCAGCTGTAGGCGCAGGCGTTCGTTGCGATGCTGCGGGAGTACGGGATCTTCAGCAGGTCACGCTGCAGGCGGGTGGGGAAGGGCGTTGTCAGCGGGCTGAGCTGCGCCGTGCCGTCCTTGCCCTGCACCATCCACATCGGGTCCAGGGTCATGTCAAAGACGCTGCCCTTGTGGTAGCTGCGGATGAAGCCCATGATGTCGCGGACGGAGAGCTTCTTCTCCGGCTTGATGGAGAACGGGTAGGCGTTGACGGGGGCGTAGGGGTCCCACTCGCGGCTGGGGGCAAGGGCCTTGTAGATCGTGTAAAGGCGGTTGCGGATCCACATGGAGCTCAGCGCCCAGTCGTCGTTGCCCGTCGCCGGGGAGTAGGCGGCCTGGAAGTCGAAGGGCTCGCCGCTCTTCGGGTCATAGAGGCCGTTGTCGATGGCGTGCTGCATGTAGTTGTCGGAGACCATGAAGTTCTTGGTGTCCTTCGGGTCGATGAAGCGGATGCGTGCGATGTTCGGCACTACCACAACCTCATCGTCGGGAACACGCTGGGCAGCCCACACGGAGCCCGGCTTGCCGCTCTCCGGCGTCCAGGCGAAACCCGTGCCGAACACGTGGAAAATCCACGCCTCGTCGGGGTCCGTGACGGTCAGGCACTCGCCCTCGGTGCCGCAGGAGGGAATGAACCCGTACTTCTGGGACAGGTCGCCCATGACGCGGATGGCGTCGCGGGCCGTCTTGGCGCGCTGCAGTGCCAGGACCTCAAGCTGCTCGATGGTGAGGAGGGCCTTGCCGGCGCCGGGGATGGACTTGAGGATCTCCTTCTGGCCAATGGTGGTCTCGCCGATGGCGACCCGGTGCTCGTTCATCGCGGGATAGCCCACGTGGAAGTAGCCATAGGTCTCCTCGACCTGCGGGATCTCCCCGGCCTTGACCCAGCCGCCCGGCTCCTCCATCGTCATGTTGCGGTAGACGGGAGTCATGGTGCCCGCGGGGAACTTCTGTCCGGGGATGAAGCGGATCTGAGCATCATAGTAAGCTCCATCGGCGGTGTGGCAGGTCATCACGGCCCCGTCAACAGAAGCGTCCTTGCCGACGACGACGTCGGTGCAGGCAAGGACAGGAGTGGAGAAGATCGAAAGGCAGAGTACAGCAGCAAGCACGCGAAGCAACGCATTACGTTTGGTACAGAGCATAACGAAAACCCCCTTGTTTTAGATTGAAGCACAGGGGGCCACAGCCCCCTGACACTCCCAAATTAAAAAATGTCCGTCTGAGAAATAGTTGGCCTCATGCGGACATTATTATAGCATAAAATTGTTGGTTATGGCAGAAAAATCAGCGCATTTTCACCGTTAAGATCTAACGGCCTCCCCCTGGGTATAACAGCCGGGAAGCTGGGGACACTCGCACCAGAAACCACCTTCCTATTTGTCCCTGTGGATGATGATCGTATAACTCATGACTTGCTCCTTTCGCGAAGGTTCGGCGCCAGGTCGTGCCGCTTAGTTACCCGGCGCTAGGTCGGTGTAAGGCATATCGGCGCTAGATCGGTACGTCGCGCTCGATAACACGTTCCGACGTTATCTCGCCGCGGCGTATCCTCCTACGCGACTCATGCTAAGTAAGGAGGTGAGGGGTTGGAAGAGATGTTCGGAGGCATTGTGGACAAGGCGTTTTCCATCGCGGTGTCGGCGTTTCTGCTGCTCCGCTTTGGTGTTGTGGCTGGACCTGTTCCGCGCGGCGTGGGGTGCGCCGGTCGTCCCGGCCCATGTGTACGTCGCTGTGCCGATATTGTCCGCCCAGCCCGGCGCGGCCAGCGCATTAAAATTCAACGCGGACCCCGGTTTGAGGTCCGCGTTTCGCAGATTTTCCCTTGCTGAAAATACAGACGTCAGAATCCCACGGGCACGCCAAGGCGGCGGCTGTCGGCCCCGCCGTCCATGCAGGCGTTCTTGTGGTCAAACAGGATGCCCTGCGCCGTGCCGAAGTAACCGCTGAACTCCCGCTCCTCAACCTCGTGGCCCAAACCCTGAAGGGCCTTCACGGTGTCGGGGGCGATGCCCTGCTCAAACAGCAGTTTGCCGGCCTTGCCGTTGGACGCTACGTTGAAGATGCGCGGCTGCTCGATGGCCTGGTCCATCGTCATGCCAAAGTCCACCACGTTCATGATGATCTGGCTGACGGCGGTGATGATGCGCATGGCGCCCGCCGCGCCCAGGGTCATGAAGGGGCGGCCCTCCGGGTCGATGACAATGGTGGGGCTCATGCTGGAGAGCGGGCGCTTGGCCGGTTCCGGAGCGTTGACGCTCTTGGGGTCCTGGGCGAAGTCGTCCATCTCGTCGTTCAGGACGAAACCGTAGCCGGGGACGATGACGGCGGAGCCCATGAAGTAGTTGACCGTGTTCGTCGAGGCCACGATGTTCCCCTCGGCATCCACAACGGAGAAGGAGCTGGTGGAGATGCGCTCGCTGCCGCCGCCGGCCTTGTATGCCGTTTTTTTGCCGCCGCGCTCAAAGGCCGCGGGGTCGCCGGGCTTGACTTCCTGAGCCGCCCTGTTCAGGGTGATCCCGTCCGCCAGATTTTTGGCATAGGCCTTGCTGGTCAGCCCCATCAGGGGGACGTTCTTCGCAAAGGCTGTGTCCGCCATGTACTTCTGCCGGTCGGCGTAGATCCTCTTCATGGCTTCGGCCAGAACGTGAAGGAAGCGCGGCGTGTTGTGCCCCATCTCCGCCACGGGGTAGTTCTCCATGATGTTCAGGAGCTGCACGATGTGCGTGCCGCCGCTGGACGCGGGGGGAGTGGAGTAGATGGTGTAGCCGCGGTACGTGCCCTTCACCGGCGTGCGGGTCTCCACCTTGTAGTTCTTCAGGTCATCGATGGTCATGCAGCCGCCCGAGCCGGCCACCGCGCTCACGATGGCGTGGCCGATCGCCCCATTATAGAAGGCGGAGGGCCCTTCCTTGGCCAGCATACGGAAGGTCGCAGCCAGCTCCGGCTGCTTCAGGAGCGTCCCGGCCTCGGCAGGGAGCCCGTCGACAAGGAACGCGCAGTTGGGGCTGTACTTCAGCAGCCTCTCAAACTCGTCGGTGATGATCTGGTTCTGCATGGGGGCCAGCACAAAGCCCTCATCCGCCAGACGGATAGCCGGGGCCGCCACCTGAGCAAAGCTCATGGTGCCATACTTCTCGAGGGCCGCGAACATCCCCGCCACCGCGCCGGGCACGCCGATGGACTTGCCGCCGTCGATGGACTCCCTCGCCTTTTTGGAAGCCTCTGAGGCATACATATCCTTCGTCGCAGAGGCCGGGGCCACCTCGCGGTAGTCCAGTTCTACCACGTCGCCGGTCCTGGCGTTGCGGATGACCATGAAGCCGCCGCCGCCGATACCGGAGGCGTTGAACTCCACAACGTTCAGCGCCAGCCATGTGGCGATGGCCGCGTCAACAGCGTTGCCGCCCTTCTGCAAAATCTCGACGCCCGCCTTCGAAGCCAGCTCGTGCGCCGACGACACCATGCCCCTGGCAGCGTACACGTCACAGGGCTCACCGCCCCACGCCGCACCCGCCAGAGCAAGAACCAGGAACAACGCGCAAAATTTCCTCATACAAAAGACCTCCCTTTTGTGTTTTACGCCTCAGGGGCCAGGAAAGGCCCGACACCCTGGGTGTTGATCTCGTCATAGTCGGGAATATTCCCGATTTTCACGCCCTTCTCCGGGGACACCACCATCTCCAGCAGGTCCACGCAGGTCATGATGGCCGTGGTGTGACGGGCCACCCTGAGCGACAGGGGCTGGTCCTCCTCATAGGGGATGAAGAGCCGTCCCAGCTTCGACGCCCTGGCGTAGGCCTTGTCGCGGCCCGTCAGCACCAGAGCCTCGTCCGTGCGCTCCCTCAGACGGCCCTGACTGGGGTTTCCGCTCTCCATCAGGATGGCGAGGGTCTCCTTTGTGCCGTCGCCCCACTCCCGGTGGCTCAGGCCACGCAGGTTGGCGGGAGAGGGCTCCAGCCTCATGGGAATATTCCGGAACTCAAGCTCCATGGCGGCGGTGGCCGCCAGCTCCATGGCGCGCTCGTGAGCCACCATCGCGTTCACCACAGGATACTCCGGCGACGCCTCATGCAGGTCAAAGGCCAGCGTCACTTTCTCCTTCCGGATGAGCTCCAGGACAGCCAGCGACACCGCCTGAGTGATGCCCTCCTTCAGCGTGCCGGGATAGCCGCGGTTCAGGTTGGCGCGGGACGAGCCGTCCAGCTTCTGGCCCGACGGGCTGTGAATGTAGATATCCGGGTCAGGCCACTGGTGGATAGGGTTGGTGGCGCGGGAACCGAACTTGAACACCCGCGACTTTCCGTTGCCCTGGTCCAGGCGGAAGCGCTGGGGGGCGGCGTCCTGAGGCGAGTTGTGCGTGAAGGCGGAGTGGCTGGCAATGGGGATGACAATCAGACGCCCCTTCGTCACCTTCGCGCGCTCAAGATAAAGCGCCGCCGTGATGAAGCCTGAGGGCTCGTTGGGATGCGTCCCGCCCAGAATCAGCACCGTTCCGCCGGGCTCCTGACCTTCCTGGATATACACGGGAGTATCGCCGGGCGTGTCCCTGATTGCCGGCTCCCAGTCGGACAGTCTGTATTCCTTAAAGCCCTCAGCGGGGTAGAATTTTTCGTCCTCCCACATGGACATGAAATCCTGCGCCGTGAACCACGCCACCCCCGCCGCCGCGGCGAGAAGAACCAGAGCGGTGAGCGCGCTGCCTTTGACTTTGTACTCGGACATGGCGCTCCCCCTCACTTAATCATCAGGATGCGCAGCACCATGGGGATCAGGACCATCGCCGCCGTCGCCTGCTTCCAGAAGGATTTCTCCCGGAACATGCACACAACGACAAGAACAGCCATAAAGACCAGAATGCCGCGGTAAACCAATGTCAGCATAAGCCACACCCTCCCTTAGAACAAGACGCCCGCGAGGCCGGGGCTCATCAGGATGACCGCGATGCCCCACAGGGCCAGAACCAGTCCCGGCAGCAGACAGAGCTTCAGGACGCGGAAGTAATTATCCTCCCCCACCACCTGGGCCGCGAAGATGCCCGCCAGAGCCGTCGGGGGCATCAGGTCCCCCAGAGCGGCGATGAGGCTCAGCGCCGAGGCCACGATGACGGAGTTGTAGTTCAGGAGCGCCAGCAGGAAGGGCACGCCAAGGACGGAGGCCGACCCGAAGGACGACACCGCGCCGAACAGCGGCATGGCCACGGCAATCCCCACAAAGAGCGTCCAGGACGGCAGGCTCAGCGCCGATACCACGATAAAACCCTGCACCCCAATCAGAGTCATAATCTGGATGAACATCCCAACGCCCATCAGGATGCCCATGACGGGCAGAGCGTCGTTGACCGCTTCAATAAGCGTCTCCCAGGGGTTCCACTTCGTGCCGGACAAAAGCCCCGCCGCGGCTGAGAGCAGAAAGATCACCGGCATTCCCAGAGAGACGTTCTGAGGCGCAGCCTGCTCCGCCACAAAGAGCCCCACCAGCACAAGAACCGGCAGAAAGATCCGGAGGGAGAGCGGAGCTTTTTCCATCTCCGAAAGCTGACGCTCCAGAGCGCCATCATCGCAGGTTCCGCGGATGCCGGGATAAATCATCGTCAGCGCGTAGACGAAGGCCAGAGGAAACGTGCAGATCAAAAGCGGAAGGGCAAACCCCACATAGGGGATGTCCACGCCGGCGCAGATAATCATGGCAGGGACGCTGATGGGCGGCGCGATCATGCCCAGAAGCGCGCCCATGGAGACCACCGCCGCCGTCCTGACCTTCGACAGCCCCAGGGTCATCAGCACAGGGGAAACCAGCGCCCCGGTGGTCAGAACAGCCGCCGTGGAGGAGCCCGTGATCATGCCCGGAACCATGATAATGATCATAATCCCCAGGGCCAGCAGCGCCGGGAAGCGCCGGAACCTGCGGATAACCCACGCGGAGAGGGAGTCCAGCAGCCCCGTCCTCTGCACCACCTTCATGAAGATCATGGCCGTGCAGATAACCATGATGGTGTTGAGATAGCCGAACTCGCCCTCGACAAAATGCCTCAGCGGAAAGCCCGCGCCCCCCACAGCCGCGCCCACGATGGCCGAGAGGGCCATGGCGACGGCAATAGGCAGTTTCCACGCAAAGGCGCCAAAGGCGAAGACGCCAATCATGACGAGGGTGTAAAAGCCCTCAGGCCAGAACCAATCCCACGTCATGGCCGTTTACTTAAGAACGCCCCAGCCCCTGAGGACATCCTTCATCGGCGCGTTTGTTCCCTTGACGTTGGCAGCCGTTTTGATTTCGACGGACTTCGCCAGCGTGTTGAAGAGGCCGTCGCTGTTGCCGCCATCCACAACGATGAGCGCGTCCGCGAAGGGAACCGCCTCACGGATGAACATATCGGACAGCGTGCCCCGGCGTCCCTCGCCGCCCACGTGCATGATGAGGACCTTTTTTCCGCCGTCGCGGGCCGCCTTCAGCAGGGCCTTTGCCCGCGCAGCCTCGTCCTCAGGGTTGATGCCCGCCGCGCCCAGCCCCTTGGAGCTGCCGCCCAGAACCGCGATCAGGACCTTCTCATCCTTCAAATCCCCAGCCTTCATCAGGGCGTTATACGTGGGGTTCAGCTTCAGGGAATTCTTCAGGACGACACGGACCATCATGGTGTCCGGGCTCTGGCCCACCGAGGTGAGCGCCACGTCCGCCGCCTGCGCCGCTGAAATCCCCGCCGCAAGAAGGAGCAGCACCCCAAGGACAACACGCAAACCCTTTTTCATGACCATCTTAAAGACCTCCTCAGATTAGGATGAAACTGACGAAACAAGATTTCACGGTAATTTTATTATAGCAGAAACCGGCAGGTTTTGCCGGGGCAATCCCAACCGGAACACTGAAACGGTATCTGAAGATAAATCCGGGGGCTGACTGGCACAGAAGAGGCTTTCTCCCCTACTCCGGTTCACTTGTCCGCTCTTCATCCTCATCCCACTCCCACCGCCGGTGCGTCGTCATAAAAAGGACAAACAGCCCCAGCCCCAGCACGGAGACGACCATGCCGCCCCGTCCGGAGAAACCAGGCCTCCGCGTGTCCCACGCAATGCCGCAGGCGTCCGCCAGAGTCCGAAGGTTCAAAAGGTGAAGAACAGGATATCCTGCCTCAAGGGCAAGGCGGATAAGGCCCGAGCCGCGGGGGGCTGAGCTGCCGCCATTGCCGCTGTCCGGACGCGGCATAAGCAGACCAGGAGAAAGCCGGAGCACATCGGGATTTTCCCCCAGATTCCCCTCGCTCCCCCCCACGCTGATGACCAGACGCGCTCCCTGAATGAGCGCCGTCTTCGCGGCGATGACCTCCTCCAGCGTTTTATTCTGAAGGGGAGGCAGCCCATCTTCAGCCGCCGCCGCGGTCAGCAGCGCGCGGGCCTCCTTCGGCAGGCCTCCGCCATTTTCGTTGTCCCCGCCCAGGGTATAAAGCACCGGACGGGTCCTCAAAAATCCGCCGCGGCGCAGGCACCCCGCCAGCACAGGCCAGGGGAGCTCCGGGCGGTTGGCCCCCCAGGTCGAGGCCCCCAGCGAGACCCCCAGCACCACCTCCAGCCCGCGCTCCTCCGCTGCCGCCAGGACAGAGCAGTTCAGGCCCGGAAAGGACGAGGAGGCCAGCACCGCAATGCGATCCCCCTCCTTCAGCCCCAGCTCATCAAACCAGCGCAGCATCTGTACCGCCCAAAGGGGGTCCGTGGAACAGCGCTTGGACTCCAGGCTGCCCAGCGACGTTGTCGTCATGCTCCACTCAAGACCGATAAACCCGCTGCGGCAGGGGTCAGCCTCCTCATCGCGTTCCAGCCCCCGGCGGCCCAGTTCCTCCCAGAGAAAGGACTGCACAGCCTCCATTTTGCGGTAAAGACGCTGTTCCTCGCGGGTGAGGGATGAGTTCAGCAGGGGAAGCAGCGCGGCAAGCAGGAGGGTGAGCAGCGCCAGCCGCGCCCGTCCGCCTCTGAGCCAGCGACAGGCGCTCATGCCAGCAGCCCCCGGAGCAGTTCCACGGAGAAAATCGCCGCGGCGGAGCTCGACACCGCCCCGCAGACCGTCATGAGGGCCCCCTGACGCCCAGCGCTGACGGCAATAAGACCGGGCACAACCCAGCCTGTCCACAGCGGCGCCGGAGCAATGGGCAAAAGAGCCAGCCGCGCCGTCATGGAAAGCAGCATCGCCGCCCCCACCCGTTCACGCCCAAAAAGTCCAAAGGCATGGCTGACAAGCGCCAGAACCGGGGACAGAACAAGCCCCAGCACAAGGCAGAGAACAGCCCTTGCAGGCGCCGTGACACAGAGCGCCAGCAGGCCGGGCGTGATCAGACCGCCGCAGTCCCATCCCGTCCTTCGGCTCCAGACGAGCCCCCAGAACACCCCCAGCCCCACGGTGAGGGTCTCCCAAATTGCCGCACCGCCCATCATAACGAACCTCCGTTCTTCATCAGACAGTCCAGCGGCCACCCCGCAACGTTGCCGCAGGCAAACACCCGTCCGCGTCCCCTGCGCCAGTCCGCAAACGCCTCCGGGCTGCAGAGGCCGTCCGCCCATTTCAGCCGGGCCGTCCGCCCAAAGGAGAGAGAAAAGAGAGGCCGCGCTGTCCTTGTAAAGACAGTTTCGCGCCAGGGCATGGAAGCAATCCACGGCAAAAAGCCCTTCAGACGGGCCGGCCGGTCCAGCCGGTGATGATAAAGGAGCGTTGTCTCCTCCGGCGACCAGCCCGTCTCTCGAAAAAGCTGCGCCGTGCTTTCCACATCATTGGCGGAAAAGGCGGACGCCAGCAGATCGTTCCCCTTCCCGATGATCCGGAAGTCCGCAATGTCCGGCTCCAGTTTTTCCATGGCCTCCCGGGCCTCAGTCAGGTTGAGGGCCGGGCATTTTTCCGCCGCCATCCGGAGCGCGGTCAGCGCCAGCTGAAGATTCTCCCCCTGAAAGGACGGCTGCGGGCAGAAGGGGGGATAGGTCACAGGACACTTCTTTGACTCAATCTCCGCCTGAACCGGCGCCACTTCCCATCCCGCGGCCAGAGGCACTCCCTCAGGGATTCCACGCAGAAGAGCGCGCGCCGCGTTCCGCCGTCCCGGCCCCCAGGCGTCCTCATGGTCAGCCCTCAGGGTCGTCCAGACGGCAAGGGTGGGCTTCAGCCACCGTCCGGCCGCAGCCTGAAGTTCCGGGGAGACGGCGCTGTTTTCCATCACCACGGCCTCCGCATCCCCGGGAATCTGCTGCAGCCACCAGCGCATCTCCCGAAAGCTCGCGGGCGCATCGCGGCGGATAACCCGAACCCCGTCCGGGGAAAGAGAGCGGGGCAGCACTCCCGTCACGCGGGACCACACACGCAGGCCCCCCGCAGTCAGTCCGGCGTGCAGCAGCCGCACAAGGCTGCTTTTGCCCCGCGTCCCCGTCACAAGAATACGGACAGCCGGATTTCCCATTCCCTCACGGAATTTCCCCGCTGCGTTCATGTTTTCTCCGTCCTCCCCCACAGTTCTACAAACAGACGGGCGGAGAATGCCCCCGCCCGCCGATCTTTTTCAATGCCTGCCTGTTAATTCTTCGCGGGAAGCGCCTTGCGGCCCTTCACCGGCCTGTTTCCGTTCCCGCTCCTGCTCCCGTTCTCAATCTTGAACATCGCCAGAGAGGCGTGCAGTTCCTCGGCCAGATGGGCCTGATCGTCAGAAATGCCGGCCGCCCGCTGTGCCACCACCGCCGTCTCGTCCATCGACACCTTGATGCCCTCAAGGTGCTCCAGAATCTCTGCCGTGGCCTTCGTCACGTTGTCAATGCCGCTGGCAATCTCACGGCTGGACGCCGCCTGCTCCTGGGCCACCGCCGCAATATTCTGGATGCGGTCGTTCGCCTTGTCGATCTCGCCCATCGCCTCCGTCAGAGATTCCTTCGCGCTGTTGCCCTTCTCCACAGTCTGAAGCAGGAGCTCCGCCGTCTCGTCGCTGGCGGTCTTGGTGTCCTTGGCACCGCCCTGAAGCGCCCCCATCAGGCCCCGGACATTGTCCGCCGCCCTGGCAGATTCCTCCGCCAGCTTGCGCACCGACTCCGCCACCACCGCAAACCCGCGGCCGGCTTCGCCCGCACGCGCCGCCTCAATGGCCGCGTTCAAAGC
>JAIKZX010000150.1 GCA_024681935.1 Fretibacterium sp. | reverse complement strand
GATAAATATAAAAAAAAGTATAACAAATCAGGATAAGGTTTTCAACGAAATGCAGCCCGTCCGCGGCAGGAGCGACTTCTTGTCCCCCGCTGGTGACAGAAGGCTTTCCTGCCGCGGACGGGAGCTGCCGTAATCATCGTTGTTCTGCCCCCGGAAAAAGGAGGCCGGTGGAAAAATAAAGGACAACAAAGGTGAAACATTTAAAACGGAGTTTTAGACTCAGGTGCCCTTTCCCCTGAGCTTCAGTCCGGGACCCGCCCGGAGACGCCCCGGCCGGGTCTGCGACGGAACCTTATGTCCCTTTTTAAATGATATAATTGCTGTGAAACAGAGAATTGTCAAAATAGCGGTACATCCGGAGGAAGACAGGCATGAGCGTCACCGTCCGCGGCTCCGCAAATATTCCAGCACGCGCCGCGGACGATTAACTATCGAAGGGAGTTGTCATTTCATGAAAAGAATTCTGTGTGTTGTTACGCTGTGCGCCGCGGTCCTGGCCTTGCCTTTTGAGGCGCTTGCCGGGTCGGATCTGAAAGATGTCCTCACCGATGTTGGGGTCACTATCCTCAGGGAGGCGATAAAAAACCCCGGCACGGCGGGCAGGAAAATGCCCGAGGAGACGCAGCCGGAAAAAGAGCTTCCTGAGAAAAAGTCCCCGCCTGTGACGAAATTGTCCGAGGAACAGTACCGCGAAATTGTCGAAATCCTCCAGGCCGGGTCCCTGGAAGATTTCAAGGCTAAACTTGAAGATGAGAACATCTCCCCCAACGCGACCCATGAAAAGGGCATGGGCTATGATTTTCTGCTGAACATCGCGGCCGCAGAGTCGTCCAACCCGGAGATTGTCAGGTTTCTCATAAACGACATGGGAATAGACGTCAATCAGTATCAGCAGGACGATGTGCCCTGGCCGGCGTTGTGCAGCGCCGTTTGCAGGGAGGACCCCCGGCTTGATGTTGTTGAGGCGCTGATCCAGGCGGGAGCGGAGGTCAACGCGCTTGGAGGCGACGACGGCAGCTCGGTGCTGATGTTCGCCGCCAAATCAGGGACGCCGGAAGTGTTAAAGCTGCTTATCGACTCTGGCGCAAAGGTTGATCTCCAGATTGGTGATTATAATTTTACGGCGTTGATTGCGGCCGCGTCCGGCTCAGAAAAGCCTGAAAACGTCATTACTTTATTGAAGGCCGGAGCCAACGCCAGAATAAGAGACAGGTGGGGCAAGCGTGCCGTTGACTACGCGCGGCAGAATTCCGCCTTCAGGGGAACAAAGGCCCTGAAGATGCTGGAGGAGGCCAGTGGCCAGAAGAAAGTTCCGGCGAAAAAGACGACTTCAAAAAAGACCGGCGGGAGGAAATCAACAAAGAAGTCAAAGTGAGGTAATTCCCTTCACTCCAGGGAGGCGCGGGCTTTTGGCTCCGCGCCTCCTTTTGCGGTATAATAGCCGGGAGAACAGGATTGAAGTGAAAAAGAGAACCGAGGGGGAGATAGGCATGAGCGTTGTCATCAAAATCCGTGATGCCGTCAAAAAATACGGTGACAACACTGTGATCTCAGGGTTGTCGCTTCACGTCGAGGGTGGCGAGTTTTTCACGCTGCTGGGGCCTTCCGGCTGCGGCAAGACAACTCTGCTGCGCATGATTGCCGGCTTCAACACCATCGAGGGCGGGGATTTCTACTTCAATGACATGCGCATCAACGACCTGGACCCTGCCAGGCGCAACATTGGCATGGTGTTCCAGAATTACGCGATCTTCCCTCACATGAATGTCCAAAAAAATGTGGAGTTCGGCCTGAAGAACCGGAAATTCGACCGCTCGAAGATTCACAGTCAGGCGGAGCGTTTCCTGAAGCTGATGCAGATTGACCAGCTCGCCGACCGTATGCCGGCGCAGCTCTCCGGCGGGCAGCAGCAGCGCGTGGCCCTGGCCCGCGCCCTCTGTATTGAGCCACAGGTTCTGCTGATGGACGAGCCGCTGTCCAACCTGGATGCCAAGCTCCGCGTGGAGATGCGTACGGTCATCAAAGAAATTCAGAACCACGTAGGCATCACCACGGTCTATGTCACCCACGACCAGGAGGAGGCCATGGCGGTCTCCGACCGGATTGCTGTCATGAGCGCCGGCGTCATCCAGCACGTGGGCACGCCGAAGAATATCTACCAGCGCCCCGCCAACGTCTTTGTTGCCACCTTCATCGGCCGCAGCAACATGATGGAGGGGACACTTCGCGTGGAGGACGGGCGCGCGGTTGTCGAGATGCCCACAGGCTACCGGGCGGCCTTCAGCAATGTTCTGCCGGAGAACCTGAAGGAGCAGAAAGTAAAGGTCTGCGCCCGGCCTGAGGAGCTGCTTCTCGGAAACGGCGGCGAGGGGTTGTCGGCCGTTGTGGATGACTGTGTGTTCCTGGGCCTGAACACCCACTACTTCGCTCACCTCACCACCGGCGAGAAGGTGGAGGTCATTCAGGAGTCCACCATCGACTCCATCATTGAGCCGGGGACCGAGGTCCGCCTGTGTCTGAACACCGATAAGGCCAACCTCTTCTCTGAGGATGGCAGCCGCAACCTCCTGTCCGGAGTGAAAAACGACGCGCAGGATGTGTCCGTGCCGCCGACGGCCGCCCCCGTTTTCGAAAAGTAGGAGGCACCCCTCATGACCGAGACAGGCAGCCATGCGGCGCGGGTCTTAAAACCCCGATTTGAGGTGTGGGACGTCATCACGTGGGGCTTCCTTGCCCTGTTCGCCCTGTTCCTCATTTATCCGATGTACGGAATCCTGAAGCAGGCTGTGTTCTCCGCGGACGGCCGCTTCACCCTGGAGCAGTTCAACAAGTTTTTCTCCACGCCCTACTACTCTTCAACCATTATCAACAGCTTTGAGGTAACAATCGCCGTCACGCTGGTCACGCTTCTGTTAGGCATTCCCTTTGCCTACTTCTACTCCTTTTACCAGATCCGGGGCGGAAAATTCCTGTTCGTCGTCTCCATCCTGTGCTGTATGTCTGCGCCCTTCATCGGGGCTTACAGCTGGATTATGCTTCTGGGCCGCAACGGCATCATCACCGTGTTCTTCCGGGATGTCTTCGGCATCCGCCTGGGCAGCATCTACGGCTTCGGCGGGATTCTGATGGTCCAGGCGCTCAAGTTTTTCCCCCTCGTTTTCGTCTACATGAACGGCGCGTTCAAGTCTATCGACAACACGCTGCTGGAGGCGTCGGAGAATATGGGCTGTACGGGTGTCAAGCGCTTTTTCTCCGTCATCATGCAGCTCTCCATGCCCACCATCCTGGCCGCATCGCTTTTGGTATTCATGCGGGCCTTTGCGGACTTCGGGACGCCGCTGCTCATCGGCGAGGGCTACCGGACGTTCCCGGTGGAGATCTACAACCAGTATCTGGGCGAGAACGGCGTCAACCACAACTTCGCTGCCGCCATTTCCGTTATCGCGATTCTCGTGACGGCCGCGGTGTTCCTCGTGCAGAAATGGGCCACCACAAAGTACAACTTCTCCATCAGCGCCCTGCACCCCGTCCAGAAGAAGAAGATGAAGGGGATAGGCGGCGTGCTGATGTATCTGTTCTGCTACGGGCTCACGGCCCTGGCGTTTCTGCCTCAGCTCTACATCGTGTATCTGTCGTTCTGCAACTGCGACGGTGCGGTGTTCAAACCGGGCTATTCCCTGGGCAACTATCAGCAGGCGATGAAAAAGCTCCTGGTGCGCTCCATCAACAACACGCTCATCTTTGGCGTCGTGTCCCTGGCGCTCATCATCCTGTTCGCCATCCTGATTGCCTATCTGGTGGTGCGCCGCCCGCGGCCTCTGAATAACACGATTGATACGTTATCTATGCTGCCCTACATCATGCCGGGCTCCATCATCGGCATCGCGCTGGTCATCGCCTTTGGCAGCCAGCCCATCGCTCTGACGGGGACCATGACAATCATGATTCTGGCTCTGGTCATCCGGCGAATGCCCTACACAATACGTTCGGCAACGGCGACACTGCAGGCTATCCCGATAAGCACTGAAGAGGCGTCGATATCGCTGGGGGCAGGCAAACTCAAAACCTTCCTCACCGTGACCACCCCCATGATGGCCAACGGCATTTTGTCCGGAGCGGTGCTGAGCTGGGTCGCTATCGTGACGGAGCTTTCCAGCGCCATCATCCTTTATAACAACCGGACGATCACGCTCACTATGTCGACCTACGCCGCCATCTCCCGCGGCAACGACGGACTGGCCTGCGCCTTTGCTGCAATCCTGACGGCACTGACCACGGTTTCGCTCATCCTCTACCTTGTCATCAGCAAGTCCGAGGATAATATAAAATTGTAGGGTTTCGGGGGGATTCTTCTCCCCTGATCTTAAATCTATAAGGAGGTCTGTTGTATGAAGAAGTTTGTTTTGCTTTTCGTCGCAGCGCTGCTCGCGCTGTCCTGTACGGCCGCGATGGCCGAAGTCTCCGGGCCGCTGGTGTTGTACTCCTCCATGACGGACAACGACATCAACAACCTGATTGAGGCCTTCAACGAGGTCTACCCGGACGTTGAGGTCGAGGTCGTTAACGGTTCCGCGGGCGAGCTTCAGGCCCGTACCCGCGCCGAGGCCGGCAACCCTCAGGGCGACGTGCACTGGGGCGGACTGTCCCCCTCGGACGGCAGCTCCAACGACGACATCTACGAGCTCTACACCACACCCTATGAGGCGGACCTGCCGGATGACTACAAGTCCCACAATGGCCGCTACAACCAGGACCACCTGAGCACCGTCGTATTCTGTGTGAACGTGGCGATGGAGAAGGAGCTGGGCTTCCAGATCAAGACCTATGAGGACCTGCTTCGCCCCGAACTGAAGGGGAAGTTCGTTCTGTCCGACCCGAACTCCTCCTCCGCGGCGTGGAACAACCTGTGCAACATTTTTGCGGTGTACGGCTACGACAACCCCGCGACGTGGGATATCCTGCGCGGGTTGCTGAAGAACGGTCTGGTCATCTCCACCTCCTCCTCCGTGTGCTTCAAGGCTGTGGACTCCGGCGAGTACGCCGTGGGCCTGACCTATGAGGATGGCGCGGACACTCTGCTGAAGGCCGGTTCCGACCGCATCCGCCTTCAGTACCCGGAGAACGGTGCTTCCGCCACATCCATGGGCTGCGCGGTAATCAAGAACTGCCCGCACCCTGAGGCGGCGAAGGCCATGATCAACTTCCTGATGAGCCCTGAGGGCCAGAAAGCCATCGCCACGCGCCTTGAGACCCTGCGCTTCACCAACCCCAAGGCGCACTACACCATCAAGTATCTGCCGCCGGACGACACAATCAAGTGGGTGACGCGCGATACGAAGTGGCTCACCGCGCACAAGGCTGAGATTCTTGAGAAGTGGAACGCCCTTTACACCGAGACTCGCTGAGCCTCTTGTGTTTGGGATAGGTTTTGTGTATAATACCTGTGTTTGCGAAGGGCGATTAGCTCAGTGGTAGTAGCGCTTCCTTCACACGGAAGAGGTCACAGGTTCGAACCCTGTATCGCCCACCAGGTAAATAACAAGGGTTTAGGAGATTTTCTCCTAAACCCTTTCTTTATCTTCTTCCTTTGCAGTGATGTGATATAATACCTCCAGCCCAGAGAAAACAAAAGGAGTGTTGCTCTATGAAAAAGGTTTTGTTTCTGGCTGCTGCAGCTGCAATTTGTGTTTTTTGCGCTCTGCCTGCGTTTGCAGACTATCCGGCGATGAACATCCGGCTGAGCCACAACCAGCCTATTGACAGTCCGGAAGATGTCGGAGCGCAGCGGTTTAAGGAGCTGATGGAGGAAAAGTCCGGCGGCAAGATCACTGTGGAGGTATTTCCGCAGATGCAGCTTGGCTCCATGCGCGAGCAGACCGAAATGGTACAGATGGGCACCATTGAGATGTCCATCCAGCCAACGGCCGTTCTGATGCCCTTCGTTGAGGAGTTTCAGATTATCGACTTCCCCTTCCTGTGGCCCACACGGGAGGAGCTGTACCGCGTTATGGACGGCGAGGTGGGGAAGAAGTTCTACGCCTATGGTGAAAAGCGCGGCTTCAAAACTCTGGGCCTGTGGTCCGGCGGCTTTAAACAGTTCACCACGAAGGGGAAACAGATTCACAGCCCGGAGGACTTCAAGGGAATGAAGATGCGCGTGATGCCCAGCCCTCTGCTGGTGGAGCAGTATCAGGCATGGGGTGCGAACCCTGTTCCCATTGAGTACGCGGAGCTCTACAACGCGCTCCAGCAGAACATCGTGGACGGCGAGGAGAACCCGCTTCAGAGTATTGCCATGAACCGTTTCTATGAGGTTCAGGATTATCTGACGCTCTCCAGCCACGGTTTCTTTGGCTACCTGTTCTTCACCGGCCTTGACTGGTTCAACCGCCAGGCGCCGGAGGTGCAGGCCCTTATCGTGGAGTGCGAGAAGGAGGCCCGTGATCTTGAGCGCAAAACTCAGGCCGAGAATGAGTCCGGGTTCCTGGACCAGATAAAGCAGTCCAAGATTGTTGTCAACGAGCTGACGTCCGAGGGGCGTCAGGCTTTTGCCGACGTGAGCCGCCCGCTTCATGAGAAGTTTGCGAAGACGGACGCGATGAAGGCACTCCTGAAGGATATTTATGAGGCGACAGGGCAGAAATAGTTCTGCTGGATTGCAAAATGCCAGAGGGGCGGCCTATCCGCTCCTCTTTTTCATTCTTCACAGGTATGTGGTGCATCGGGCCTTGTGGGTAAAAGCGATTAAATGGGGATGGTAGATTGAAAGATCTGTTGCGAAAACTTGAGAAAGTGATTGAGAGAGCAGAGGAGGCTTTCTGCGTGGCGGCGTTCCTGGTGGTGTCGGGCGTTCTGTTCGTCAACGTCGTGCTGCGTTACGCCTTCAGCGCCAGCACGAGCTGGGCCGAGGAGATGATACGCTACCTGATGATCTGGATAACCTTCATCGGCGGCTGCGTCTGTGTCCGCAAGGGGGCTCACATCCGCATGGACTTCATCATGACCATGATGCCCCGGCGGCTGAGCCTGTGGCTGACGCGCGGGGTCTATGTGCTGGCAGCCATGTTCTGCGCCGCGCTCTGCTGGTACGGCACGCGCCTGATGCTCTTCACCGTCGCGCGCGGCCAGACAACCCCGGCCATGGAGCTGCCTATGTGGGTCCCCTACGCGGCCATGCCGCTGGGTTCGGCTCTGATGGCCTGGCACTTCCTCCAGGAACTTTTCAGGAAGGAGACCTCCGAATGACTGCCTTCCTGATGGTGCTTCTGCTGGTCCTGCTGTTTGGCAGCGTGCCGATCTTCGCCGCGCTGGGCGTGGCCGTACTGGGAACGATGCTGCTCTTTACAAGTCTGGACCCCATGGTGTTGGCACAGCGCATGTTCGGCGGGCTGGACAAGTTCTCGCTGATGTCGATGCCGTTCTTCATCTTTGCAGCCAACCTTATGGACACGGGCGGTTTGTCCAAGCGCATCCTGAAGTGGACCCGGAGCCTCGTGGGCGCAAGAAGGGGAGGACTGGCCTATACGACGCAGTGCACCTGCATGGTGTTCGGCGCGCTGTGCGGATCCAGCCCCGCCACGGTCATTGCGATGGGCCGCCTGCTCTACCCCGAGCTTATTGAGAACGGATATCCCAAAGGATTCGCCACGGGGCTCATCACGTCGTCCGGGTCGGTGGCGCTCATCATTCCGCCCAGCATCACGCTCATCATGTACGCGGCGGCCACGGGCGTTTCCGTAGGCTCGCTGTTCATGGCCGGGGTCAGCGCCGGTATCGTCTACGGCCTGGCGACCATCGTCTATATCTGGTGGTTTGCGCGGCACAATGAGCTGAAGGTCTCCGCGCCTTCCACCTGGGCGGAGGTCGCCCGCAACACGCTGGAGGCGGGCTGGTCGCTGATGGTGCCGGTCATCATTCTGGGGGGCATTTACTGCGGGGTGTTTACGCCTACCGAGGCCGCGGGCATCTCGGCGGTGTACGCGCTGTTTGTGGGCGTTGCAGTCTACCGCGAGATCACGCCGGCGAAGCTGTATGACGTGTGTCTGCGCTCGGCCGTCACCTGCGCTCAGGTGATGATCCTGGTCGCGGCGGCTCAGAGCTTCGCGTGGTTCCTGACGGTGGCCCGCATTCCCCAGGCCGTCACGTCGGCCATTATCACGCACATTCATTCGCCCTGGACCTTCATCGCCATGGTCAACATCATTCTGCTCATCGTGGGGATGTTTATGGAGGGGATTGCGGCTATCGTCATTTTGGCGCCGCTGTTCTTCCCCATTGCCATGCAGATGGGCATCGACCCGCTGCACTTGGGCATCATCATGGTTTCGAACCTGGCATTGGGGAACTTCACGCCCCCTTTCGGACTGAACCTCTTTGTGGCCAGCGGCGTGACGGGCCTTCCCATGTCGGAGATCATCAGCGCGGTGATGAAATTCATCCTTGTCACGCTTCTGGGGCTGATGGTCATCTCCTACTTCCCATCGGTCTCGACGCTGCTTCCGAGGCTCATCTATGGGAATTAGCGCGGACATGGGCGCAGGGTTTCAGAGACTCAGGGAACTGGTGGAGGCTGTTGCCCGGTGCGGCCGCAACACACCGGGACATGGGGTTTCGCGCCTGGCACTGACGGAGCCCGACCGCCAGGCGCGGGAGATTATCGCCGGGGAGATGCGGGAGCTGGGCATGACTGTTCACACGGACGCCTGCTGCAGCCTGTGGGGCGTGCTTCCCTCGTCCGGAAAGGGGCCGGGGGTCATCATTGGCTCTCACCTGGACTCCGTGCCGGAGGGGGGAGACTACGATGGCGTGCTTGGCGTGGCGGCGGGGCTGGGCGTTGTCCGGGATCTCCTCTCTGTCCCGCCTCGCCCCGGGCGGCCCCTGGCGGTGGTGGTCTTTACGGCGGAGGAATCCAGCCGCTTCTCCCTGGCCTGCGTTGGAAGCAAGGCTGCAGCAGGGCGCCTCTCTCCGGAGGACGTCCGGCGTTTTTGCGACGGTCAGGGCGTGACGCTGGCTGAGGCGCTGAAAAACTTTGGCGGCCATCCGGAGGCACTGGGGCAGGAAATCATCTCCCCCGCTGACTGGGCCGCGTATTTTGAACTGCACATCGAGCAGGGGCCCGTGCTGGACAAGACGGGGGACGACGTGGGCATTGTGGAGGCCATCGCCGCCCCCACGCGTTTCATGCTGGAACTGGAGGGCGTGCAGGCGCACTCCGGCGCGTGTCCGATGGCCCTGCGGCACGACGCTCTGACCGCGGCGGCGGAGGTCATCCTTGCGGTGGAGGCGGCGGGGCAGGCCGAGGCGAAGTTTGGCTCGGTTGCCACCGTCGGTGTGTGCGAGTGCCGCCCCGGAGCGATGAACGTCGTTCCCGGGCGCGTAACATTGAAGGTGGACCTGCGCGGCATTCGCAGTGAGAGTGTTGCCCGTATGCGATCCCAGGTCATGGCGAAGGCCGTCTCTGTCTGCGGAGCGCGGGGTGTCACCTGTCAGCTGACGCCCTATTCCTCCGATGTGCCTGTGGCGATGAACGCTGAGCTGACCGCCCTCCTTGAGCGCATCTGCCGGGAGCGGGACGTGAAGTACCGCCGGATGCCCAGCGGCGCGGGGCACGACGCGATGTTCGTGGCAGAGTGTATCCCCTCGGCGCTGATCTTTGTCCCCTGCCGGGACGGCGTCAGCCACAGCCCGAAGGAGCAGATTGAATGGGCCCACGTGCAGCCCGGGTATGAAGTGCTGCGCGAGGCGGTGAAGGAGCGGTTATTTCTTTAATGGGGGAGAATCTCATGACCACACTTCTTTTTAAAAATGCCCGGCTGATGGACCCGGAACTGCGGCTGGACGCGCCGGGTGATTTGTTAGTTATGGATGGCCGCATCGCCGCTCTGGGGCAGGGGTTGAATGCCCCGGATGGGGCGCGTGTGGTGGAGTGCTGCGGAGCGGTGCTGGCCCCCGGGCTGGTGGACGTGCACGTCCATTTTCGTGACCCTGGTCAGACGCACAAGGAGACGCTGGAGACGGGCTGCCGCGCGGCGGCGGCGGGGGGATTTACCTCTGTGATAACCATGGCAAACACAAAGCCCGCTATTGACTCCCCAGAGGCCGTGCGGGACTGCCTTGAGCGCAGCCGGGAGACGGACTGCCGCATTCACCCGGCAGCTGCCGTGACAAAGGGATTAAGCGGACGCGAGCTGACAGATTTTCAGGCTCTGGCGGAGGCGGGCGCGGTGGCCTTCACCGACGATGGGATGACCGTGGGCGACGGGGCGCTGTTCTTTGACGCCATGACGCGGGCGGCGGCGCTGGGTCTGCCCGTCAGTGTCCACTGCGAGGCCCCGGGCTTTGAGGGGGACCGCTCCATGAACCGGGGCGATATTTCAGAGAAGCTGGGCCTTGAGGGAACGCTGGCTCTGGCGGAGGAGCTGATGATCCAGCGGGACCTGCTCTTTGCGGAAAAGAGCGGTGCGCATGTCCACGTTCAGCACGTCAGCACGGGACGGGGCGTGGAGATGATAGCGGAGGCGAAGGCCCGCGGAGTTCACGTCACTGCCGAGGCCACGCCGCACCATATGGCACTGGATGAGACGGCGGTGCTGAAGTACGGGCCCAACGCGAAGATGAGCCCCCCGCTGCGGACGCCGGAGGATGCGGAGGCCATTTGCACGGCTCTGATGGAGGGCGTGCTGGACGTTGTGGCGACCGACCACGCGCCCCACACGCCCCAGGAGAAGGCCAGGGGGATGAAGGACGCCCCCAACGGCATCATCGGGCTGGAGACCTCGCTGGCTGTCTGTCTGGAGGAGCTGTGCCACAAGCGCGGGTTCCCGCTGACGGAACTGCTGGACCGCATGAGCGCCGCGCCGCGCCGCGCTTTTCACCTGCCGCCGGTCAACCTCCGGCATGGCAGCACAGCCGACCTTGTGCTCTTTGACCCTGAGCGCAGGTGGATTGTGGATGCCGCGAAATTTCAATCGAAGAGCCGCAACTGCCCCTTTGACGGCTGGTGTCTCAGGGGCGCCGTACTCATGACGGTGCTGGGCGGTCGGGAGGTGTATGAGCTTGATTCGTGATTATCAGGTGCCCTTATTGGAAAAGGAAGAGGTGTCGCCGGGAATCTGGCGCCTCAGCCTGGAGTGCCCCTCCATCGCGCGGGAGGCCGGGCCGGGGAACTTCGTTTTGCTGAAGGTATCCGGCGGCAGCGCGCCGCTTTTGAGGCGTCCGCTGGGCGTGCTGGAGGCCGACGCGGAGCGCGGGACCTTTGGCGTGCTGTTCCGCGTCGTGGGAGAGGGGACGGAACTCCTGTCCAAAACGGCCCCGGGGCAGACGCTCTCGGTACGCGGGCCCGTGGGAGGACAGTTTGGTCCCTTTCAGCATGAGAAAGTCTGGGCCGTGGCCGGGACGCTGGGTGTTGTGCCGCTTCTGTTTCTCCGGCAGTCCCGCGGCGCTTTTGGCAGGATGTTCCTTGGTGTAGGCAGCGCGGAGTGGCGCCCCTTTACGGAATGGGTGGCGTCCCGTGCGCCGGAGATGGAGCTCTTCAGTGATGACGGCTCCATCGGGAAAAAGGGTTTTGCCATTGACGGATTGAAGGGGCAGTCTCTGGCGGAGGTATCCCTTGCCGTCTGCGGGCCGAACCCCATGATGAAGGCGCTGTACGGGCAGTATGGGGCCTTGTGCGATGACATCCAGGTGAGTCTGGAGCGGCGCATGGGCTGCGGCATGGGGGGCTGCTTCGGCTGCGTGGTGGATACGAAAACGGGGCGGCGGCGCGTCTGTATCGACGGCCCCGTTTTTCAGGCCAGGGAGGTGAAATGGGATGAGCTCCATCTCTAATATCGTGGGCGGTGTGGACCTGAAGGTCCCGGTGGTGATCGCGTCGGGCACGTGGCCCTACGAAGAGGGGATGTGGCAGGAGGACCTGACCCGGAACGTGGGCGCGATCTGCTCCAAGGCCATCACGCGCCGGCCCTGGCCCGGCAACCCCGGTACCCGCGTGTGGGAGACGCCGTCGGGCATTCTGAACAGCATCGGCCTCCAGAACGAGGGCATCGACCATTTCATGGACGTGCGCCTTGACCAGCTCAAAAAGCATGGTGTGCCCGTCATGCTGAACGTCAGCATGGAGAACGCGGAGGACCTGGACTACATGGTGGCCCGCATTGCCGAGAGGGCCGGTGATGTAGACGGCATTGAGCTGAACGTCTCCTGTCCCAACACAGACCGGGGCTGTATGAGCTGGGGGGTGGACCCGGAACTGACCGCCCAGGCCACGGAGCAGGTGCGCCGGAAATGGGACGGCCCCCTGTGGGTCAAGCTGACTCCCCAGGCACCGGATATCCCCGCTGTGGCGAAGGGCGCGGAGTCCGCTGGAGCGTCGGCGGTGGTGGCCGCCAACACATGGCTGGGCATGGCCATCGACACGAAGCGCGGCGCGCCCGTCTTCAGGCGCCGGGTGGCGGGGCTGTCAGGCCCGGCGGTGTTTCCGCTGGCTCTGCGCGTTGTGTGGGACGTGGCAGGGGCGGTGAAAATTCCTGTCATTGGCTGCGGCGGGGTGAGCTCGGCCGATAACGCCCTGGCCATGATTATGGCCGGGGCCAGCGCGGTGGAGGTGGGAGCGGCGCTGTTCAGCGGTTTCGACAGGCTGGAGGAAATTCACGCGGGGCTGGAGGCGTCAGTCCGCCAGTGGGGGGTTAAATCCCTTGCGGAGCTGCGGGGAAAGGCTCGTACAGATAACCCTTGACCTTGACAACGTTCCCATTAAACGATTACAATAATAATGCAATAAAATTCCAAACAGATTTGGAGGAAGGAAACATGAAGAAGTTTGCGTTTGTGATGGCGTTCGTTATGCTGATGGCCAGCGCGGCCTTTGCACTTGAGCCCATGCCGGGCGGAACGAAGCTCACCTTCACCACCGGCGGCACTCAGGGAACCTATTACGGCTTCGGCAGTGTCCTGGCCGGGAAGGTCGGGGAGAAGACCAGC
>JAIKZX010000135.1 GCA_024681935.1 Fretibacterium sp. | reverse complement strand
TCTCCTGAAACATTATACCCCCTGTTATTTCTGCTATCCTGCGATTCCCAAAGACTGATTGTCGCTGACGGTCAAACACTCTGCGCCATCCTCCGTAATGAGGTAGTCATCCTCGATGCGCAGTCCGCCCCATCCCTCGATGTAAATGCCAGGCTCAACAGTAACGACATCTCCCGCCTGAAGGATGTCCTTTGATGTTGGAGCTAAACGCGGGGCCTCGTGGATGGCCAGGCCGAGACCGTGCCCAAGACCGTGGACGAAGTCTTTTCCGTATCCGGCGTTAATGATAATCTTTCGCGCCACAGCGTCTACATCCTTCCCTGCGATGCCGGGGCGAAGGGCTGCTGCCGCTGCCCGGTGTGCCGTCAACAGGATATCGTTCAGTTCGCGGGCCTTGTCCTGAGGACGGACCACGGCAAAGTTGCGGGTGATGTCGCTCATGTAGCCATCCTTCATGGCTCCATAATCCACAGTGACGGTGTCGCCCTCCTCAAACGCCTTGCCAGTTGCGCGGGCGTGGCACATCGCGCCATTTTTTCCCGATGCAACAATAAAATCGTCGTGAGCCCAACCTTTTTCGGCACCCCGGCGCTTGATCTCCGCCAGAAGCATGCTGTCGAACTCAACCTCCGTCATGCCGGGGTGAACCCGCTCCAGTATCGCACCATAGGCCTCGCGGCCAATACGCGCAGCCTTTTTTATGGATTCCACCTCGGAGGCATCCTTGGTGCGGCGCAGCGAGGGAATTAAATCCGTGGCGTCCATCCATTGGGTTTTTACCGGCGCAAACGTGACCTCAAACATTCTGTGTGATATTTTGTTGGACTCGAAACCCACGGTTCCCCACCCTGCGTCTGAGACAGCCCTGGCGATGAAAGTTGCCAGAGGCACTTCGGACTGTATGATGAGCTTGAAGGGAGACTGCGCTGCCGCCTGGGTGCGATAGCGTCCATCCGTAACCAACGTAGCTTCTTTTTTGTCGATGATGAGGGCCGCGCTGCTGCCCCGGAATCCTGAGATGTAGTGGCAGCTCTCCGAATTGGCTCGTTCCAGAACCAGCAGGACAAAGGCGTCCATCCCCTTTTCGGACATCAGCTCCCTGAGCCGGGCAAGCCGCTTTTTCACCGTTTCAAAACTCTGCGCAGGATTCCCTGTTAAAGACATTGTCTTCCTCTCCTTGTGATTAATTCATAAAACCTCAGGCGGTTTTAATTTTTAAACGAAAAACTTATGAGCCCCTGAGGGTAAAGGGGCTCAATTTTTTGACCATCTTTTTGACGGGGCAGAGAGGCAGGGACGGAAGCCCCTCATCGGGCGAGCATATAAACCTTGGATCCGCTGCCCTTGTAGGTCTTCTTGCCTCCTTCATCCAGCAGCCCATCTGCCCTGGCGCGGCCGGAGAGACTTGCCTTGATTTCATTGGCCCCGACAACATCCCCGATATCGTAGAAGACATACCATCTGTTGTCGAACTCGGCAAAACCATACCGTTTGCCGTCGCTGTCTTCGTACTTGCCCGGGTTGTCCACATAACGTGACAGGACCTCAGCGGGTATGAGTTCTTTGAACTTCGGTGACTTCCCACTGTCGAAGTGGTCCATGCTGTCGAGATACATCAGAAAGACGGCCTGCTTCATGACTCGGAGGTCGTTGACAATATTCAGGGCACGCGCGGAGGACGTCGCCGAACTGCCGGACAGAAGCATCCCCGACATGAGAATGCCTATCACCGCAATGACAATCAGGAGCTCAACCAGGGTAAAGCCCAAACGGGCAATAGGCTTCTTCATCATCCCAGCTGAGACAGGGCCGATGTGATAGGCCCGAGAACGGACAGGGCAACGACCGCTACGACCCCACCCACAAAAAGAATAAGAACAGGTTCCAGCAACGCCGTTGTGTTCTTGAGCTGTTCGTCCAGCTCCTGGTCATACCATGCGGCTAACCGTTCAAGCATGTTGTCCAGACGTCCCGTCTCTTCTCCAATGCGCATCATCTGGGACACCAGGTTGGGAAATATCCCAACCGCTTTGGCTGCGTCCCCAAGGGATTCTCCCCGCAGGATTCTCTGGTGGAGGGAAGCGAAGCCATCGCCGACCACAGCGTTGCCGGCGGCTCCCCTCGCCAGCTCCAGCCCCACCGGAAGAGGCACTCCCGACCCGGACAGGACGGCCAGAGTCCGCGTGGCCCGCGCCATGGAGGCCTTGAGGATCAGTTTGTGGAAGATGGGCAGCTTCAGTTTCAGCCGGTCAATGATGGGACCCCGGCGTGTCAGGAGCCATGTCAGAAGCCAAAAGACACCCAACACGGCCGGCACAATGATCTTCCATTGCGCGATGCAGTACTCCCCCGCTGCAAACAGATACCGTGTCAGCCCTGAAAGCTCAATATTCATGTCGCTAAAAATCTGGCGGAACTGCGGGAGCAGGACGACGACGAAAAGAGCCAGGACAATGAAGGCAAAAATGATGACGAACGTCGGGTAAAACATGGCGGAGAATAGCTTGCGCTTCAGCTCCGCCCGCTTTTCAAGGAGGGTGGCTGCCCCGTCCAGGGCATTCGCCATACGCCCGCTCTCCTCACCGGCCTGAATCATGGAAGTTATCACGGGTGCGAAGATGGGATTGCTTTTCGTGGCATGGCTCAGAGGAAGGCCGCATTCCAGGACATACTGGATACGGAGCAGAAGGTCTTTAAAGGCCGGATTATGCTCCTGCTCGGCCAGGATACCAAGAGATGAAAAAAGACTCAGGCCCGCCTGAACCATCGACGCCAACTGACGGAAGAAAAGCCTGATGGTCCTGTCCGGAACCATACCAGGACGGAAAGGCCGCCCCTGCGGCACGGGCGGGGTCTTCTCTGCAAAGGAAGCCGAATCCGCCGCATCGTGCCGGGAGGACTCGCCCCCCAGAAGAAGCATCGCATCGGGAGACATTTCTCCTTCGTCTGTTACCTTCAGGGAGAGCAATGTCACGCCGTTTCGGCGAAGGGTCTCCAGGGCGAGGCTCTCGTCCGGCGCCTCCACGTACCCTTCTGTAATTCCCTTGCCCGCCCCCCGGGCCCGATACTTGAACTTCATCTAATAACGAGCCTCCCTGCTGCTAGCGCGAGCTGGCAGCCCGAAATCTATTGCACATTACCACAAATCGACAGAGCCGCTCTTTTTGCCTTTTACCCAGTAGGCTTTATTCTCGTCAACACGGACGTAAACAACATCAACTTTACCAACACGGGCGAGGATTTCGTCAGGCGTTATCTCGCCACCCATCGGAGACTGGATGATGAGGCCTTTTTTTGCCTGGACTTCTTTTTTGCCCTGCTCAGCTGGTTTTTTTGCCGCCGGTTTTTGAGGCGCAGCTTTTGCTTCCACCTCTACGCCAAATACTTCTTTAATTTTAGCAATAATATCTTCGCTGAGGAATCGTCTGCCTGTTTCAAAAGCGGTTATGAGGGAGGCTTTAATGCCGATTGCCTCTGCAAATGCAGCTTGTGTAAGCTTTTTGGATTTACGCAATTCTTTGATATCCATAATGTGTCCTCTCATTTCCTTTACTGCGATGTTGACTGAGCTTAGGCTTTAATTGCATGCCTATCTCCTGATATGATTCAGGTTACCACGTAAAAAGCCTGTCTGTCAAGAATTTTAGACAAGAAAGGAGCGAGTGGAAAATATTACATTCCTTCCCGCCCCTCTATTATTTATGTACCCTCTATGGGCTGCGGCGTCATGCCTTAAGCCCGCCGTTCTCTACTGCTCGCTGAACTCCGCGTCCACCGTCTCCCCGTCGGAGGAAGAACTGCTGCCCGTGTTGTTGGAGGAAGCCTCCGGGCCAGCGGAGGGACCGCCCGCAGCCTGATAGAGCCGCGTTGAGAACTCCTGCAGCGTCTTGTCCAGGTCTTCCTTCGCGCGCTTCATGGCCGCGCCGTCGTTCTTCTCGATGGCACTCTTCAGCGTGTCAAGCTTGGAGTTGACCTTGCCCTTCTCCTCAGCGCTCATCTTGTCGCCCAGGTCGTTCATCAGCTTCTCCGCCGCAAAGACCGCCGCGTCCGCTTCGTTGCGCACCTCCGCCGCGCTCCGCTTCTGCTCGTCCTCGTCGGCGTGGGCCTCGGCGTCGTTCTTCATACGCTCAATCTCGTCCTTGGAAAGGTTAGAGGACTGAATCGTAATCTTCTGCGCCTTGCCCGTGCCTTTGTCTTTGGCGGATACGTTGAGGATGCCGTTGACGTCGATATTGAACGTCACCTCAATCTGAGGGATGCCGCGGGGTGCGGGCGGAATGCCGTCCAGCACGAACTCGCCCAGCTTCACGTTGTCCGCCGCCATGGAACGTTCGCCCTGAAGGACCTTGATCTCTACCTGAGGCTGATTGTTGGCCGCTGTTGTGAACACCTGGCTCTTGGACACGGGGATAGCCGTGTTGCGCTCGATAACCTTCGTGAACACGCCGCCCAGCGTCTCAAGGCCGAGGGACAGAGGCGTAACGTCCACCAGCACGATGTCCTTGTGGTCGCCCTTCAGGATGGCGCCCTGGATGGCCGCGCCGGCCGCCACGCACTCGTCCGGGTTGATGCCCTTCGTGGGCTCCTTGCCCAGCAGACTGACGATCTTTTTCTGCACCATCGGCATGCGGGTGGATCCCCCCACAAGAAGGATCTTGTCAACTTCCGAGGCGCTGAGCCCGGAGTCAGATAAGGCACGCTGCGTCGGGGTCACCGTGCGGTCCAGCAGATCTGCCGTCATTTCCTCAAACTTCGCCCGGGGCAGTTTCATCTCCAGGTGCTTGGGGCCCGTCTGGTTCGCCGTGATGAAGGGCAGGGAAATGGTCGTCTCCGTCATGTTGGAGAGCTCAATCTTCGCCTTCTCCGCTGCCTCACGCAGACGCTGCATGGCCATGGTGTCGTTCTTGAGGTCGATCCCCTCGGTCTTTCTGAACTCCTCCGCCATCCACTCAACGATGCGGTTATCCCAGTCATCACCGCCCAGCCGGTTGTCACCCGCTGTGGCCAGCACCTCAAACACGCCTTCGCCCACATCAAGGATGGAGACATCAAAGGTCCCGCCGCCAAGGTCGAACACCAGAATCTTGTGTTCCTCCTTGCGGTTCTCGCCGTAGGCCAGACAGGCTGCCGTAGGCTCGTTGATGATGCGGAGCACCTCGAGGCCTGCGATGGTGCCGGCGTCCTTGGTGGCCTGCCGCTGGGCATCCGTGAAGTAGGCCGGCACCGTAATGACTGCCTGAGTTACCGGCTCGCCGAGGTAATCCTCCGCGTCGCGCTTCATCTTCTGAAGAATCATCGCAGAGATTTCCTGCGGCGTGTATTTCTTGCCGTCAATGCTGACACGGTAGTCCGTGCCCATCTCACGTTTGATGGACATGATGGTGTGGTCCGCGTTGACAATGGCCTGACGTTTGGCCAGCTGCCCCACCAGACGCTCACCCTCCTTGGTGAAAGCCACAACGGACGGCGTTGTCCGCGCCCCTTCGTTGTTGGGGATGATGGTGGTCTGGTCCCCCTCCTGTACCGCGATACAACTGTTGGTTGTTCCAAGGTCAATGCCTACAACTTTTGCCATGATATATTCCCCCTGTATCAAAAACTTTTGATTGCTTGTTGCTAAATTCAGGTTAAACTACTTTGTCTTGCCGACTGTGACGCGCGCAGCCCGCAAAACCCGGCCTTCCTTCGTCCGATAGCCGCGGAGCTGCTCTTCCACCACGGCGCCGTCCTGTTCCGGATCCTCCACCGGGATGGTTCCGACGGCCTCATGGAGATTCGCATCAAACTGCTGCCCCTCTGTGGGGATGATGCTCACGCCCAGCTCCTCCAGCACAGACAAAAACTGCCGCTGCACCATACGTACGCCCACAAGAACATCTCTCGCGCTGCCGTCCTCCGGTACCATCAGCGCCCGGTCCAGGTTGTCCAGCACCGGAAGGAGGGTCGTGATCACATCCTCTTCCGTCCGGCGGCGGGCCTCCTGCTTCTCGCGGTTCACGCGCTGGCGGTAGTTGTAGAAGTCCGCCCGTGCCGCCGCAAGTTCTCCTTCCAGGGCGGCGATTTTATCGTCCACGGCATTTTCCGCCTTCGGGTCAGGCTCTTTGTCAGACGGTGCGTTTCCCGGCCCGGCGTTTTCCTCAGTCAGAACCTTCTCGTCTTCATGGGGTGCCGGCGTTTCTTTACCCTCCTCTTCTTCAATGACGGGCTCGAAATAATCATTATCCATTTCGTTGTCCATCTATGCTCATTCCTCCTTTGCGTCCTCATCCAGAGCGTCCGCCACGGACTCCAGGACGCCGATGGAGCGTTCATAATCCATTCTCAGCGGACCGATAAGCCCAAGAACAGCTTTCTGCTGGCGCGCTCTCGCGGGAATGAGAATCATCGCGCTCTCCTCCATGCCCTCCGTCTCGTTCTCATCCCCCAGAGAGACCTTGAGATCCTCGGCCAGACGGCACTTTTCCACCATCCGCGCCAGGGGCTTCTCCTGCTCCAGAAGTGACAGTACAGCCTGGAGCCGCGAGAGGGCCTGAAAGTGCGGAAGCCCCAGAATGTGCCTGGCCCCACTGCTGAAGAAGCGGTAGTTCTGCTCCGTTAAAAAGCGGTCCACTTCCTCAATAGCTGCACGGCAGGCCGTCTCGGCCTCCTCAAGCCCGCCCAGCACATATTGGTAAAGCACATCGTGAACCTCGTTCCACGGGTGCCCTAATGCCACGGTGTTGATGCGGCGGCTGAGTTCCTCCAGAAGCCCCGGCTCCACTTCGCAGGGCAGGTTGAACTGTGAGTGATGGACAAGCCCGCCCCGAAGGACGATGAGGGCCAGGACGTTTGTTCCTCCCAGCGGCATCAGGTCAATGTGCTGAATCTCAACATCATCCAGCCCGGAGACCGCCGCCACCGCCACGCAGTTTGTGAGCCGGGAGAGAAGGTGGGTGACGTAACCCAACAGCTCCTCAATGCCGCTGCGCCGCCCTATCAGCTCCTTGCGCCAGGCCTCCGCCCCGTGGGTGCGGCTCCGCGCCCGCGCTGTCACCGAGTCAACATAGACACGGTAAGCCTTCGCCGTAGGCAGACGGCCGGAGGAGGTGTGAGGCTGATAGAAGTAGCCCAGCTCCTCAAGGTCCGCCATTTCGTTGCGGATCGTGGCGGGGCTCAGGCCCCGGATGTACTTCTTTGTGATGGTGCGCGACCCGGCGGGCTCCCCCGTCTTGATGTACTCGTACACCACCGCAAGAATGATGCTGAGCTGCCTCTCCGTCATAACCTCACCTCCCCTGTCTGTTGTCTCTCGCTAATTAGCACTCTTAAAAGATGAGTGCCAATAAACTCTTAAAACAGTGATAAGATTAGCAAGCCCCGTCCAAAATGTCAAGGAAAGACAGGGTAGGAAAACTACGGATTTTATTTTCTTCGGTTTATAATGAAGTGCGGAATAATCATAATTAATTATGAAGAAGGGGGAAGTCATGAACTCAAAACTCAGAGCTGCCTTGCTGCTGAACGCTGCTCTGGCGCCGTTGGAGGCATTTCAGAAGCTCTGTCAGGATTACGGCCCGGAGGCGCTGGACGGCGGCGGCGAAAAACTGTGGAAAGAGCTGGGACTCCGCCCTTCTAAACAAGCCAGATTAGACGAGCTGCTGCACCAGCGGGACTGGCCGGAACGGGAGCTTGAGCGTGCGGAGAAGTTTGGCGCGCGTTTTCTGTCTGTGGATGACGCGGAGTATCCTCAGCGGCTGAAGGACATTGCGCAGCCCCCCATCGGCCTCTACGTGAAGGGCCCTGCGGACCTCTCCGCCCTGTCGGTGGCGGTTGTGGGAACACGGCGATGCAGTTCTTACGGGAAGTCCGTGGCAGAGGGAGTGGGGCGTGCGCTGGCCCGTGCCGGCTTCCCCCTTATCAGCGGCGGAGCGCGCGGCATCGACGCTGCCGGACACCGGGGATGCCTCTCTGAGGGAGGCGTTACGGTGGCCATCTTCGGCACAGGAATTGACCGCACCTACCCGATGGAACACCGGGATTTGTTTCAAAAAATAGCAGAGTGCGGCGCCCTGGTGTCGGAATATCCCTTTGGGGTCAGCGGGGAACCCTGGCGTTTCCCTGAACGCAACCGCATTATCATCGGGCTGGCTGCCCGGACTGTCGTGGTGGAATCCCCGGACGACGGCGGTGCGATGATTACCGCACGGCTGGCGCTGGACACCGGCCGTGAGGTCTGGTGCGTTCCAGGGCGCATCACGGAAAACGTATGTCACGGGACCAACAATTTAATTCGGGACGGAGCCCAGCCTCTGGTTGATATTAAGGATTTTATACAGTGCATATCGGGACACTACGGTCAATTAACGCTGGACCTGGATTCTCAGGAGGAGGATTTGCCAAAGCGCGCCGCGCCTGAGCTCTCAACAGATGAAAAGATAGTGCTGGCCCTGCTTCAGCGGCAGGGAAGCCGGACAATGGACGACCTCCTTGCGGAGAGCGGCCTGAGTTTCACCGTATTGCAGACGTGTCTGCTGACTCTCTCGGCCAACGGGCTCGTCATTTCCAGCGGACCGGGACGGTTTTCGGCCTCAGCCTGAAATCACTGAGAAGAGGTGACGTATCGCTGCCGGGCCAGGGCGAAGGTCATGCCCGGATAACGCGATTTGCTCCTGAGCAGGACAGCCTCTCCTCCCGCAGCCAGAACCGCAGCGCGTTCGCAGACGTTGTCTGTGCCCGTAACCTCCCGCACGCGCTCTGACGCGGAGAAGTTTCCCGGTACAGACTGAAGTTCCTCAGCGCTGAACGTGACAAAGGGAACGCCGTACTGCTTCGCCAGGGCGATAATCGCGGGCTCGCCCGCCTTTAAATCAATGGACGCGACAGCGCAGAGCGACAGAGGCGAGATGCCTGATCCCTCAAGAAAATCCGCCGCCGCAGCCTCCATTTCAGCAGGAGGGATGCCGCGTTTGCAGCCCACGCCCAGCGTCATAATGCGCGGCCTCAGCCACAGCGTCACGGGCCAGGGAGCCGGCTGAAGCTGCTCCGTGACGGCCACGCCAACAGGGCGTCCTTCCAGGACAGCGGACGATACTTCCTTTATTATTTTGGGATTTTCAATGGCACAGTTATTGCTGACCGCCCACTCATCCACCGCCACAAGACCATTGACATCCGTTGCCGTGGTGACGGCGGCCTCCCCGCCGGTGAGTGCGGCGATACGCCGGGCGAGGGCGTTGGCCCCCCCGATGTGCCCGGACAGGAGGGGGATGATGAAGCGTCCCCGTTCGTCCGCCACGACAACCGCCGGGTCCTCCGTCTTGGTTTGGATATGCGGCGCAACGGCGCGGACGGCAATGCCGCAGGCACAGATAAACACCATTGCTCCCGCCCTGGGAAACCAATGCCCGGCCCATTCCCTCACGGAGCCCTCTGAGAGTTCCGCCCCTTTGACAAGACAGCGTTCAGGAACAAAGGCCTGGCCACCCAGCTCTCCGGCCAGCTTCACGGCCAGCTCCGCCCCCGCGCGGGTGAAGGCCGTGAGGACGATGGGGCCCTCCCTCACTTTATCTCCTCCCGGCTTTTCCGGTATCCGTGAGAGAACTTCGCGTCGTAGAGTTTAGACAGGGCGTAATCATCCCCCAGGAAATTTCCTACCAGCACAAGGGCCTGACGTGTGATTCCCGCTTCCCTTGCCTGGGACGGCAGGTCCGCGAGCGTTCCGCGCAGCACGCGCTCCTCCGGCCAGGAAGCGCGATAGACCAGCGCCGCCGGGGTCTCCTGGGGGAAGCCGCCCGCGATAAGCTCCGCACAGAGGCTCTCCAGCATTCCCGCTGAAAGGAAGAGGACCATCGAGGCCCCGTGCGCAGCCAGGGAGCGGACAGATTCGCGTTCCGGAACGGGGGTCCGGCCCTCCATGCGGCTGATGATGACGGTCTGGCTTACACCAGGAAGGGTGTATTCCGCCGGAAGAGCCGCCGCTGCCGCACAGAAGGAGCTTACGCCCGGCACGACCTCAAAGGGGACCCCCGCAGCGCGAAGCCGGTCCATCTGTTCGCGTATCGCTCCGTAGAGGGAGGGATCCCCTGTGTGGAGCCGCACCGTCAGGAGTCCGCGCCGGCAGCCATCCAGCAGGAGATCCATCACCTCGTCCAACGTCAGGGACGCGCTGTCATGAATTTCACAGCCTTCCGGGGCGCAGTCCAGCAGCGCGGGGTTGACGAGAGAACCGGCATAAACAATCATCCCCGCCCTGCGAAGGAGCTCCGCCCCCCGCACGGTGATGAGGTCCGGCGCACCGGGACCGGCCCCGATAAAATAAATCATTCTCCCGCCTCCTCTGAGTTGGGATGGGATTCCGCGCAGAGCAGCGTCACGGGGTTGCGCGCGGCCATAAGAAGGCTCCGGCCCAGCGGACGCGAGGCGGAGACCGCTATTTGCAGGGCCTCAAAATTATCCCAGGGAACGCTGCTCAAAAGTGACGTGGCCTCACCCAGCGTGCCCAGCGTTACGGCGGAGACAAGAACATGAACAGAGCGTTCCATGCCCGCAAGGTGCGACAGGATGCCTCTCAGCTCTCCCCCGCTGCCGCCGATGAAGACGTGGGTCGGAAGGGGCAATTTATCTGTCAGTGAGAGCGCGCGGCCCGCGTGGACTGTCAGGTTGTGCAGACGGAACTTTGCCCGGTTGCGTTCAATCAGATCCAGCGCCTCCGGAGCGCACTCGATGGCATGGACCTCCGCGTCCGGACAGTCCAGCGCGGCGGCGGCGGCAACGGACCCTGTCCCTGCCCCCACGTCCCACAGCACCGCGCCGGGCGTCAGGCTTAGACGGCCAAGAATGACCGCGCGGACTTCTTCATGGGTCATGGGCACGCTGCCCCGCTCAAGGTCATCGTCCCTGAGATGCCTGGGGGGTGTCCAGGGCTCCGGGTTCCTTATCAGCACAAGGGAAAGCGGGGCGTAATTCCCTCCGGCCAGCTCCGCCGGGGCGCCCCGTGTTATGCATTGGTCAGGATAGCTCAGGCGTTCTCCCACCACAACCTCAACACGCTTTCCCAGGTCTCCTGCGGCCTTAGCCAGTTTTTCGCAGGCCCAGCGGGGTGAGTGTTCCTTTCCGCAGAAGAGGACCGTCAGGCGGCTGTGTTCGACGGTGTTCAAAAACTTCGTGCCGGAGAGAGGGCGGCCATGTCCAGAAAGGACAGCGGCGTCCTGCCACGTCTCCGCCACAGCGGCGCACAGACACTGAAGCGCGCTGATGCCCGGCAGAACACGAACCGGCACATTGGGGAAGTGCCTTTTGAGAAGGGGAAGCAGACTATAAAGCCCGGGGTCGCCGGACACCAGCACGACAACGCGGCCCTCCTGAGCTTCCATCTGCGCGAACGCTGTTTTAAAGTCCCCCAGCGTGATGATGCGGGAATGCCCCTTTGCAAGGGAAAGATGCCGGGAGGCAGCGACAACACAGTCCGCCGCCCGGATAACCTCACTCACGGCCGGCGTTATCCGGTCCTCCGAACCGGGCCCGACACCGGCAACAATCAGCTCGCGCAACGCTGCGTCCCTTTCACCGGGGATGATTACATCCCTTTGGCAAACTCGCTGAAGAAGTGCGGCAGGACCTTTGGCAGCTCTTCAAAGGGGTACTCCCCCACCACATTGCCATCACGGAAGAGGACAGCCCCTACCGGCGTCCCCGCAATGCCCAGCTGGGCGTGTCTGGCCTCCTTGGGGCCGTTCACCTCACAGCCCATCACCGCAACGGATGTTCCGTCGGGCAGATCGTCAAGCATAGGCTGGACGAGTTCCACCAGGCGCATGACGTCTGCGCGCCGCCGGCCGCAGGTTGGACAGGAGATGAGGTTCACGCCGTGGGAGCGCAGTTCCAGCGCCTTGAGGATTTCATAGCCGACCTTCACCTCGCGCTCCGGCACGTCTGTCAGAGAGACCCG
>JAIKZX010000117.1 GCA_024681935.1 Fretibacterium sp. | reverse complement strand
GGCGTTTACCATACCCGCTGGGTCATCAACAGCGCCGGGCTGGGCTGCAGGGAGATATCCGACATGCTGGGGCTGACGGGATACCGGGTGATTTTCTCCAAGGACCATTACATCATTCTCGACCAGCGCTGCGGAAAGGACGTGCCGCTGCCCCTCTACACGGTTCCGTCAAACACATACATGGGCATTCACGTCACCCCCACCGTCGACGGCAATGTGCTGGTGGGCCCGGACGCGGAGGACCGCCGGGAGCTTACCCCCTACGACGTGCCTCAGAAGAACATCGACTTCCTGGCAGAGGACGCCTCCATCCTCTGGCCCCATATCTATAAAAAGGACTACATCCGCACCTACTGCGGCATTCTGCCCAAATGGGTGGACGAGACCGGCGCAATTCAGGATTTCAAAATCGAGATAAAGGACGACGTGGCCCCGCGGGCAGTGAACCTGGTGGGCATCGAGTCGCCGGGGCTGACCTGCGCGGTCCCCATCGCCCGCCACGTCCTTGGCATGATGAAGGAGCGGGAGCCTCTCGAGGATAATCCGGACTTCAACGGCAGGCGAAAGGGAATTCGGCGCTTTGCGGACATGACGGACGAGGAACGGGCCGAAGCCATTCGCCGGGACCCGGACTATGGGGAACTGGTCTGCCGCTGCGAAAAGGTATCCAAGGCTGAGATTCTGCAGGCCATCCGCAATCCCCTGGGCGTGAACACGATGACGGGCATCAAGTACCGCACCCGTTCCATGATGGGACGCTGCCAGGGCGGCTACTGCCAGATGCGCGTGGAACAGATGATTGAAGAGGAAAAGAACAGACGCGAGACAGAGGTCCTGTATAACCGGCAGGGTTCCCAGGTGCTCTTTGGCAAAGTGAGAGAGGCACAGAGATGACGGAAAATATCGACGTTCTCATTATCGGCGGCGGGCCGGCCGGACTGGCGGCGGCGGTGAAACTGTGGGACAGGGGTTTTCACAGTCTGCTCATTCTGGAGCGGGAAAAACAGCTGGGCGGCATTCTGCGCCAGTGTATCCACGATGGCTTTGGCCTGACCCGTTTCGGCACCACACTGAGCGGCCCGGAGTACGCCCAGCGATTTATTGATGAGGTCCGGGAAAGAGAGATCCCCTTCCTCACCAACGCCGCGGTGATCAATATTGCCCCCGACAAATGCGTCACAGCCGCCACCCGCGACGGGCTGCGCAAGTGGCGGGCAAAGGCAGTGGTCCTCGCCATGGGCTGCCGCGAGCGGACGAGAGGAGCCCTGGCCATTCCCGGGGAAAGGCCCGCGGGCGTATTCACCGCCGGAGTGGCTCAGGCTTACATGAATCTCTACAACCGTATGCCGGCGCGGGAGGTGGTCATCCTCGGCTCCGGGGACATCGGGATGATCATGGCCCGCCGTCTGACCCTGGAAGGAGCCCATGTGCAGGCGGTCTTTGAGGTTCTGCCCTACCCCAGCGGTCTGCCGCGGAACATCGAGCAGTGCCTGAACGATTACAACATCCCGTTGTTCCTGAGTCATACGGTGACGAACATCCACGGCAGCGCCCGCCTCACGGGTGTCACTGTCTCCGAGGTGGACAGCAGGATGAAGCCCATCCCCGGCACAGAGAAGGAGTACGCCTGCGACACACTCATCCTCTCCGTGGGGCTCATCCCGGAGAACGAGCTTTCCCTCGACGCGGGGGTGACGCTGGACGGACGCACGAGGGGCGCGGAGGTGGACGAGTTCTTCCAGACGTCGGTCCCAGGTATCTTCTCCGCCGGAAACGTCCTTCACGTCCACGACCTGGTGGATTTCGTCTCCCTTGAGGCGGAGGCGCTGGCGGAGGGCTGCGCGCGCTATCTCAGCACAGGACTGCCCGGATGCACACTGAACATCGTCTCTGACAAAACCGTGAACCACACGGTCCCCATGAGGGTCAGCGGCACCCAGAACATCGCCCTCTCCCTTCGCCCGTCCCGGCCTTTCAGGGACTGCCGAATCGTGGTGAAGCAGGAGGGAACGGAGGTCGCCTCCAAAAAGATGAAAAAGGCCATCCCGGCGGAAATGATTCAGATGACAATTCCGGCGTCAAAGCTATCCGGCAAGGGGGATATCCTCGTTTCCATTGAAGCTGTGCAGACCGGCGAAGAAACGGCGCATCGCGCCTCCGCCGGCACCGGGGCATCCTGCCCCTCGGAGGGAGATTAAGATGCAAAGAAAATTCACCTGCATTATCTGTCCCAACGGATGTGAGATTACCGCCGATTATGAAACGGCGGCGGACGGGAGCGCCGTCATTCACTCCATCGAGGGGCAGACCTGCCCGAAGGGCGGGGAATACGTCAAACAGGAACTCACCGACCCCAGGCGGACCATCGCCAGCTCCGTTCTGGTGCGGGGCGGGGAGCTGCCGCTGGCCAGCGTCCGGCTGACGGCCCCCATCCCCAAGGCGCGGATATCCGACGCCATGCAGGAGATAAAAAAACTCACGGTGGACGCGCCGGTGGAGACAGGGACGGTGCTGATTGGGAATCTTCTGGGGCTGGGGACGGACCTGGTCGTCACAAAATCCGTCGGAGTCCGGTGAAATAAGAGGCTGCCGCCCGGCGGCAGCCCTTTCAGGGGAAACAGGAGAGGGCAGGAACGCCCTCTCCTGTTTTTCTATTTATGCTCGAAGCGAGAACGATAGTGCGTTTCCGAGGATGCCGGGCTGATCTCCCCTGCCCGGGACAGCGCCATCTTTGTGAGCAGCGGGCCCACGAGTTCATAGAAAAAGACGCTGAACAGCACGATGTTTTGTACCAGCGCGCCGACGTCTCCGCCAAGCGCCCGTGCCGATATCGCCATTCCCAGAGCGACTCCCGCCTGGGGGAAGAGGGTGATTCCCAGGTATTTTTTAACCATGGGATCACATCCCAGGAAAGAGCTGCTCCATGCTGCGCCGAAGTATTTCCCTGTGCAGCGGGCTATGATATACACGATGCCGACAAGGATAACGGCCGGGTAGCGAAAAACGCCAAGCTCCAGCTGCGCCCCGGACAGCACAAAGAAAACGGCATACAGCGGCGCGGACCACTGCCCCGACCGGCGCATGATATCCGTGGAGTACTCGCTCAGGTTGCAGAACGCGGTGCCAAGCATCATGCAGACCAGCAGTGCCGACAGGTGGAGCCGCGCGGAAAGGGCTATCGTCATCAGGACAAAGGCCACCGTCATAGCGTGGCGGTTCGTGTTTGAGAAAAACATCTTCTCCAGCCACGACAGCAGGGAGCCCATCAGCGTTCCCAGCAGGAGGGAGCCGACAATCTCCAGCATCGGATAAATGGCCACCGAAGCGACGTCAATCTGTCCGCCGTTCAGAGCCTGGGCTATGCCCATCGCCACGGCAAAAATCACAAGTCCGGCGGCATCATCCAGTGCCACGATGGGGAGCAGCAGGTTCGTGACCGGCCCCCTGGCCTTGAACTGACGCACCACCATCAGGGTCGCGGCAGGCGCCGTCGCCGACGCAATCGCCCCAAGGATAACAGCGGCCGGAAGCGGCATAACATCCCGCCCGACGGCAAAATACAGACCAATCAACGCGCCTCCTGTCACCAGCGACGCGGCGACAGCCTGAAAGATGCCGATAATTGTCGCAGTCTTTCCCATCTGACGAAGCTGCGCGAGGCGAAACTCGTTGCCGATATCGAAAGCGATAAAACCCAGCGCAATCATGTTGAGTATATTAATCTGACTGAGCTCGTCCATGGAGGCAAAACCAAAGGACGGCAGGAGGCGGCCCAGAAAGTAAGGACCAACAAGAACCCCGGCGATCAGAAACGCCGTCACATCCGGAAAGCTCAGGTGGCAATACTTAAACGCACGGGTCATCATAAGGCCAGCAAACAAAGCGAAAGCAGTTGACAGTAAAAGAACCATAATAAAGAAAACTAACCCTTCTTTCATAAACTGAAACAAACCCGCCCAAAATCGGGCCCGTTTATTATAGTCTTTTTTTTCTGCCGCGCAACGACGGGAACAGCCGTGGGATATCCGCCCCGCCGTCATGTTTTTTTGCATCTTTTTGTGCTAATATAAATAAGAAACGTCGGCTATGTGGCCGGCGGCAATCCAAATCATTTTATGGAGGGAATAGGGTAATGAGGAGAATCACATGTTTGGCGCTGTTTCTGGCTCTTGTAATGGGCGTCGCCGCCCATGCCGCGGATTTCAACCTGACCATCGCTCACATCGTTGACGAGGCCAACTCCTGGCACAAGGCGTCCGTCTTTTTCAAGGATGAGATCGAGAAGCGTTCCAATGGCCGCATTGCTGTGACCATCTACCCCAACAGCCAGCTTGGAAGCGAGATTGACCAGATCCAGTCCGCTCTCACCGGCGGCGGCGTGGACATCGTCATCACCGGCGAGTCCATGATGACCTACATCCCGGAGCTGGGCATCCTCGGCGTTCCCTACCTTATCACCAGTGACGCGCACATGGAGAAGGTTGCCGGGGGCGAGATAGGCAAGGAGATTGAGAAGCTCATGATGATGGACGGCGAGGGCTTCCGCTGCCTGGCGCACTTCATCCGCGGGCCGCGCAACGTCACCTCCAATAAGCCCGTCCGTAAGCCGGACGACATGAAGGGCATGATTATCCGCACACCGGCCTCCACCATCACCGTCGCCACCTTCGAGGCGTTTGGCGCGAAGCCCACGCCCATGGCCTTCTCCGAGGTCTTCACCAGCCTTCAGAGCGGCACCATCCAGGCTCAGGAGAACCCCCTTGCCATGATTAAGACCGGCAACTTCTACGAGGTTCAGAAGTACCTCAACAAGACGGAGCACCTCCGCACGTGGATCTACTTCGCCATTGCGGAGCGGACCTTCAAGACGCTTCCGGCTGACCTGCAGAAGCTCGTTGTCGAGGTGGGCAAGGAGATGCAGGACTATGAGCGCAAGCTGTTCGTCGAGGGCGAGACGAAGCTGGCCGACGAGCTGAAGGCCGCTGGCATGACCTTCGTCGAGGACGTGGATCAGGCGGCGTTTGCCAAGCTGGCCGACGGCGCCATGCAGAAGCTGATGGAGGGCGAGTACAGCTACCTGAAGCCGCTTTACGAGAAAATCAAGGCCGTCAAGTAGTTCGATATTGCCTTTGCGATACCGGCGTTGATTCAAATCGGCGCCGGTATTTTTTAATAAAGGGGCCCCGCCCCAGAGGTGCCATCATGAAAATTCTTGCAAAAATATACCTATGGCTTCTCTCAGTCCTGGCCGCCGTCGGCATGATTGGATACATCACAGCGGTGGTCGTGCAGGTCTTCAGCCGGACTTTCCTTCCCACCGTGCCCTCCTGGACTGAGGAGGCCGCGCGCTATCTCTTCATCTACTCAGTAGCCTTCGGAGCGGGAGTCGTGGCCCTGAAGGACGAATACGCCCGGGTGGACATTCTGAGTTCCCATTTCGCCCCCGGCTTCAGGAAAGTTTATGAGCTTGCCGTCTGCGTCCTGCTCCTGGTTTTTGATATTTATCTGGCGGTCTATTCCATCCCGAAATTCGTGTTTCTGAAGTTCCGCATGGTCTCCACGGCCATGGAAATTCCCATGCAGATGATCAATTTCTCCATCCTCCTGTTCGTCATCCTCCAGTCCGTCGCTTACGTCTTCAAGATAATCTTTATCCTCACGAATGTGGACGTGACGGAGCTGTTGGGAGGCGCAAAAAGCGAGCTTGAGAAAATTGAGGAAGAGCTTGGGATTGCAGAAACACCTCTGGAGGGGAAGGAGGCCGTACAATGAGCGTTGCAATTTTGTTCGCCAGTTTCCTTGGGTTCCTCTTTGTGGGCGTCCCTGTGGCGTATTGCCTGGGGCTCTCATCGCTGCTGTACTTCCTGCTGGAGAATATGCCGCTTGTCACGTTCGCCCAGCGCTTTTTCTCCGGACTGGACGGTTTCACCCTGCTCTGCATCCCCGGCTTCATGCTGGCGGGGAACCTGATGAACACCGGCGGCATCACCTATCAGATTGTGCGTTTCTGCGACAAGTGCATCGGCCATATCCGGGGCGGGCTGGGCCTGGCGAACATCGGCGCGTCCATGATTTTCGCCGGTGTGTCCGGCACGGCTGCCGCGGACGCTGCCTCCCTGGGCGGCATCCTCATCCCCGCCATGGTGGAGGACGGCTATGACCCGGACTACTCCGTCGCCGTGACGGCGGCTTCTTCCTGTGTGGGCCCCATCATCCCGCCTTCCGTGCCCATGATCATGGCGGGGACCCTGACGGGCATCTCCGTCTCCAAGATGTTCGTGGCGGGCATTATCCCGGGTATCCTGATGGGGCTGGGCATGATGGCCGTGGCATGGGTCATCTCCGCAAAGCGGAACTACCCCAAGAACGAGAAAAAGGCCAGCTTCCGCGAGATCATGAGCAGCGGGCGGGAGGCCTTCTGGGCTCTGCTGATGATGTTCATTATCCTGGCGGGGATCCTGACCGGCATCGTGACACCGACGGAGGCCTCCGTTATCGCGGTGGTCTACGCGCTGTTTGTGGGCTTCTTCATCTACCGTGAGCTGACGATTCTTTCAGCGCTCCGAGTCATCCGCGATTCAATGGTGGGCGCGGCGGGCATCATGGTGCTGGTGGGCTTTGCCAACGTTTTTGCCTACGTGCTGACGAAAGAGCAGATCCCCACGATGATTGCCAACGGCATTCTGAGCATGACGCAGAACAAGATCATCATCCTGCTGGTCATCAACATCTTCCTGCTGTTCGTGGGCTGCTTTATGGAGACCATCGCGGCTCTGACGATCCTGTTCCCCGTGCTGCTGCCCGTGGTGGTGTCCATCGGCGTTGACCCCATCCAGTTCGGCGTGATGTGCGTGCTGAATCTGGTCATCGGCCTGACGACGCCGCCGGTGGGCGTGTGTCTGTTCATCACGTCCTCCATTGCGAAGATATCCATCGCCCGGGCAACGAAGGCCGTCATGCCATTCCTCATCTGCAACTTCATCGTCCTGCTGCTGGTGACTTACTGTCCGCCAGTGACGACATGGCTGGTGAGAGTGCTGTACGGGATGTAAAAACTTTTCGGCAGGATGCTGCCCTCAGGGCGCTGTCCGCGGGACGCTGTCCTCTGGCGGCGTCCCGCCATTTTAGATGTGACTGCCGTTGACATATCTTCAAAATTCGATGTAAAATTTCTTCAGATCTTTGTTCTGCTGAATTTCATACTTTTTTAGGGAGGTTTTTGGAAAATGAAAAGGAAACTGTTGTTGTTTGCGCTGGCCCTCGTTATGACCCTTGTCCTTGCTGTATGCGGCTTTGCCGCTCCCAAAAAGGCGGGGGGGTACCGCATCGCCTTCACCAACAGCTACAACGGAAACAGCTACCGCCAGACCGAGGAAGCCCAGATGGCCATCACCGTCGAGAAGCTGAAGGCGGAGGGCTGGATCAAGGAGTACACCATCGCCGAGGCCAACCAGGACGCGGCGGCTCAGATTGCCCAGATTGAGGACTTCATCACCCAGGGCTACGACATTATCATCGTGGACCCGGCCTCCACCAGCTCTCTGAACAACGCCATTGAGGAAGCCTGCGAGGCGGGCATCCCCGTCATCACCATCAACGACGGCCCGGTGAGCTGCAGCCACAAGCTGCTCTATCAGATGTTCTTTGAGAACGAGGACATGACCCGCGCCCTGACGGAGTACGTCTGCACTGAGATGGGCGGCAAGGGCAACCTCATCGAGCTCCGGGGCACGGCCGGCACCACCACGGACGCCCAGTTCCACGACGGCGTGCTGAAGGCGCTGGAGAAGTTCCCGGAGGTGAAGATCGTGGCGGAGATCTACACGGACTGGACGGCCTCCAAGGCTCAGACGGAGCTGAACAGCGTGCTTCCGACCCTCGCGGAGGTGAAGGGCCTTGTGACCCAGGGCGGCGACGCCTATGCGGCGGTTCAGGCCTTCAAATCGGCGGGCTACAAGACCCTGCCGGTCATCGCGGGAGACAACCGCGGCAGCTTCCTGAACTGGTGGGCCAAGGAAGCTCCGAAAGGCTACAAGACCCTCTCCGCGGCCAGCAACCCCTGGATTGGCGCCATGTCCCTCTATGTGGCGATCGATATCCTTGAGGGCCTCCCGGTGAAGAACGACATGGTGGTGCAGTTCGGCTCCGTGGACGCGGAGTCCCTGCCCAAGCACATGGGCCTTGGCGCTGACGACGTGGCCTTCACGGAACTTTCCTGGGAGGAAATCCGCAGCACGGTGGAAAAGTAAACGCCGTCCGGCGTCCTGAAAAAAACAGATCATCCCGCACGAAAATCGGACGAGAGGCTGCGCTTTCGTCCGATTTTTAAAAATTTTTAAGAGGACAGCGAACGGAGGGGGCAGGAACATGAGCACGGATAAAAGTATACTGGAAAAATGGCTGGATGTCGCCGCGTCGGGCCGTTTTGTGGACATGACGCATTCTCTGGAGGAGGGCGTGCCCTACTGGCCGACCCATTCTCCCTTCATCGCGGTGGTGGGCGACCACCAGAGCAAGGGGAACGAGTCCTACTGGAGGACCATCACCCTGGGGGAGCACTCAGGGACCCACATTGACGCGCTCTCTCACTTCATTCCCGGCGCGCAGAACGTGGACGAAATCCCGCTGCGGCAGCTGATGGGGCGGGGCGTGAACATCGACGCCACCGACACTCCCCCACGGGGGGAGGTGCCCGTGGAGAAGGTGAAGGCCTTTGAGCGGGACCACGGCCCCATTCTGGAGGGGGACCTCGTATTCTTCCGCTTCGGCTGGGACGAAAAATGGGCCCTTGGAGAGAAGGGAAAGGCCTTTCTGGAGGACTGGCCGGGAACATCCAGAGAGGCGGCGGAGTACCTCCGCGACAGGAAGGTCAGGGCCGTGGGCTGCGACACCCTCGCGCTGGACCGGTTCGGAAGCCCGGACAACCCCTCTCACCATGTGCTGCTGGGCAGCGGCATCAACATCATTGAGAACGTGGACAAGCTGGGAGAGCTGCCCCCCTTCTTCGGGGTGATGGGCCTCCCCTGCAAGTTCAGGGGCGGCTCCGGCTCAACGCTGAGGCTGGTCGCCCTGCTGAACCCGTGAGTGGGAGGGAACGTTTTGAGACACCAAAAGGAACAGAAGCCCTGGCTGAGCCTGAGGAACATCGACCGCTTCTTCGGCATCACCCAAGCTCTTCAGCAGGTGGATCTGGATATCTATGAAGGCGAGGTCATCGGGCTGGTGGGGGCCAACGGCGCGGGCAAATCCACGCTGATGAAGATACTCACCGGCGTCCTGCCCAGGACGGCGGGGAAAATTCTGTTCAGCGGGCAGACCCTGGAGAACTACGGCACCGCCGTGGCCCGGCAGCTTGGCATTCACTGCGCGTATCAGGACCTTTCCCTCTGTACGAACCTGAGCATCTTTGAGAACTTTGCCATGCTGAACGTGGGACACGGCCTGAGGCCGGAGCCCGGGTGGCGTGGCCGGGCCATGAGGGAGGCCAGGGACCTTCTGGAGCGCTGCTTCCCCGGCAGCGGC
>JAIKZX010000114.1 GCA_024681935.1 Fretibacterium sp. | reverse complement strand
GATTATCTGACGGGGCGGCCTTGCTCATACAATGGCGGCCCCGTCTTTGTCCGGGCGGGGCCGCTTTAAATTATGTGATTGGCGCGGGGTTGAAGATACAGAGGAAATTGTGCAGGCGATATTTTTCAGAGAAAGGCTGATCGCGCCCGCTGGCAACAGCGATGATTTTGCTGAACAGCTCAGTTCCGACGTCCGCAATCGTTTTTTCCCCCGTCACCACCTCTCCGGCGCTCACGTCGATGAGGTCCGGCCACTGGGCCTTCATCTCGTTACGGGAGCAGACCTTGATTACCGGGGCCGCCGCCAGTCCGTAGGGCGTGCCGCGTCCCGTCATGAACACCTGGAGCCCAATGCCGCTGGCGAGCTGGCAGGGCCCGCATACGATGTCACTGGCCGGCGTCGCCGCGTAAATCATGCCGTGCTTTGTGGGACGTTCCGCAGGAGACAACACCTCGACGATGGGCGAAGTTCCGCTCTTGGCGATGGACCCCATTGCCTTCTCGACGATGTTGCTCAGCCCGCCCATCTTGTTCCCCGGCGTGGGGTTGGCGCTGCGGTCCACCTCGCCCCCGGCCAGATAGTTATCGTACCACCGCATCTCGCTGGCCAGCTTATCCCGCACTTCCTGACTCAGGCACCGCTCCGCGATGAGGTGAACTCCGTCGCGTACTTCTGTCACTTCACTGAACAGCACCGTTGCCCCGGCCTGAACCAGCATGTCGGCCGCGTAACCCGCTGAGGGATTGGCCGAAACGCCGGAGAAGGCGTCGCTGCCGCCGCACTGCATGCCGATAAGCAGATCGCTCAGGGGCAGCTCCTCGCGCCGCCGCTCATTCAGTATTTTCAGCTTAGCCTCCGCCATGCCGAGGATTGCGCTCATCATCGCTTCAAAGCCCCTGCAGTCCTGAAGGACAATCACATTCTCCGGCCTGTTGTCCTCCGGCCCGACCAGCTTGTCCACCGTCAGCTTCTCGCAGCCCAGGGCCACCACCATGAGCTGTCCGCCGAAGTTGGGATGGTGACATAAATTTTGAAGGGCACGGATGGGGATGACGGCCTCCGGCGCGTTGATAGCCACCCCGCAGCCATAGGCGTGGTTGATGGGGACCACATCGTCCACGTGAGGGTACTGGGGAAGCAGCTCACGCCGGATGCGTTCCACCGCCGCATCCAAAACCCCCTGCACGCATTGGACGGTGGTCTGGATGCCAAGGATATTCCGGGTTCCCGCATAGCCCCCGTCCGGGTTGCGGTAGCCCATGAAGGTCCTCACCGGGGCCTCCGGCAAATCCCTCCGGATATGGGTTCCCCAGGGCATATTGTCCAGAGACGCCGGAGCGGGCAGACGCAACATATGCTCGTTGATCCACGCGCCCGCGGGGATGGGATCGAGCGCGTAGCCCAGCGTGACGCCGTAGCGTATGATTTCCCCGTCCTTCGGGATATCCGTCAGGGCAAACTTATGGGCCTGGGGAACGTCCTGAAGCAGGGTTACACCGGGGCATATCTCCGTGCCTTTGGCCGTGTCTTTTGTCACGACGGCGACGTTGTCCCTCTCCGTCAGTCTGACGTAGGTTCTCATGCCTGAGTTCCTGCTAACGTACCAGACAGGGCTTCTTGTTGTCGAACTTCCAGCCGGGGATGAGGTACTGCATTCCCTTTGCGTCGTCGCGGGCCCCAAGACCGTGCTCAAGATACAGCGCGTTGGCCTTCTTCACCTGTTCGATGTCCACGTCGATGCCAAGCCCCGGCTTTTTGGGAAGGTCAATGCAGCCGTCCTTGATCTGCTGAGGTTCCTTCGTCAGGCGCTCCCGCCCCTCCTGCCATATCCAGTGGGTGTCAATGCCGTTCATCCTGCCGGGGATAGCTGCCGCGCACTGAACCACCATCGCCAGGGAGATATCAAAGTGGTTGTTGCTGTGGCAGCCCCACATCAGGCCAAAATCATTGCACAGCTGCCCCACGCGGACGGACCCGTTCATCGTCCAGAAGTGCGGGTCTGCCAAAGGAATATCCACGCTCTGGAGCGCGAGGGTATGACACATCTGCCGCCAGTCCGTATTGATCATGTTTGTGGCAGTGGGCATCATGGTGGCCTTGCGGAACTCGGCCATGACCTCCCGCCCGCTGAACCCGCCCTCCGCGCCCACGGGGTCCTCGCAGTAGGCCAGACACTCCTTGAGCTGCGGGGCGATCTCCAGCGCCTGTTTCAGGCTCCAGCAGCCGTTGGGATCCAGATCCACGCGGGCGTCCGGGAAGGCTTTTTTGATAGCCTGAACGGCCTTCAGCTCCTCTTTGGGCTCAAGAACGCCGCCTTTCAGCTTGAAGTCCTCAAAGCCGTATTTCTCGTGGGTGGCTTTTGCCAGCGCCACAATGGCCTCCGGTGTCAGGGCTTCCTCGTGGCGCAGGCGGTACCATGCGCAGGGGCTGTCCTCCTCGGATTCGTAGGGCAGATCGGTCTTCTTTCTGTCCCCGATGTAGAACAGGTAGCTCAGGAAACGCACCCGATCGCGCTGCACGCCGTCGCCCATCAGCGCTGCGGCCGGGACATCCAGGAACTTGCCCATCAGGTCCAGCAGAGGCGCCTCAACAGCCGTGACTACGTGGACACCGGTGCGGAGGTCGAAGGTCTGAAGCCCGCGTACGTCGTCCTTGATGTTGGAATCCAGCCACGAGCGGATATTGTTCAGCGTGCCCTTATAGTCCGCGATGCGCGTTCCCACGACGAGGTGTTTTACGTCCTCCAGAGCCCTGGTGATTTTCTGCCCGCCGGGAACCTCGCCCACGCCGAGCGTCCCTTCCGTGTCCTCCAGCACCACGATGTTGCGGGTGAAGAACGGGGCGTGAGCGCCGCTGAGGTTCAGTTCCATGCAGTCATGCCCGGCGACGGGATAGATGTCCATCTTCGCAATTTTTGGAATCATTATTGATATTTCCCCCTTTATAAAAAAACTGGGCAAAAGCCCTCTGTCCTCCGCCCTGATTATCGATTCTGCCCGTGGGGGGGCTCCGTGTTGGCCCTCTTCCCGCAGACCCTGGCGAGGGCACTGTGGCCGCTCTGCCCCTTGCCGTCACTGTGAAGAATCATCATCATCTCACAGACATGAGCAGACAGCGGGATGGAGCGTCCACGAATCCCGCTGAAGCTATTTTTAAACTGCTTAAAAACAGTGTCAGAAAAAATTATTCCTTGATCCCGGCCTTCTCCATCGTGTGTCCCTTGACGTTGTCCCAGAGGGAATACCCCAGGAAAGCCGCGATGAGAACCCAGATCACCAGCGCGATGGGACGCTGGAAGAACACAGACAGGTTATAGTTGTTGTTCTTCACGGCCTCGATGAAGTATTTTTCCAGATCCCCGCCCAGGATAAAGCCAATCAGGAACGGAGCGGTGGGGAGGCCCACCTTGCTCATGAGATAGCCCAGAACGCCAAAGAGCAGCAGGCACCAAACGTCAAACATGACGCCCGACCGTGTGGCATAGGCCCCAACGACGCACATCAGAAGAATGATTGGGTACATACGCGCGCTGCGGACCTTCACCACCTGGGAGATGAGCTTCACCGGGAAGAACATCACCAGGAACATCAACACGTTGCACAGCGCAAGAGCCCAGAGTATTTGGTTCCAAACGTCGGGATTCTGCTGGATGAACAGCGGACCCACCTGAATCCCCTGAAGCAGAAACGCGCCGACAAGGACGGCCGTCGTCGAGTCTCCCGGGATTCCCAGGGAGAGCAGCGGCACCAACGCACCGCCGGTGAGCCCGTTGTTTGAGGACTCCGAGGAGATAAGCCCCTCCGGCGCGCCATTGCCCAGCTCCTCCGGGTGCCTGGACCAGCTCTTGGCCTGGCTGTAAGCAATCAGCGACGCGGCGCTTCCGCCCACACCGGGAAGGACTCCCATGAATGTGCCCAAAAGGGAGGAACGAATCACATTTATCCATTGGCCGGAGAAGTCACTGAACGAAAACCTGCGGGCTCCTTCCACCGTGACGCCCTCGTCCAGATGTCCGGTCTTCATTCCCGCCTCGGCCTCCTGGAACATCTGACATATAGCGAAAAGGCCAATCAGCAGCGGCAGAAGCTGGAAACCGCTGCGAAGCTCCGTCCGCAGAAAGTCCGGCACCATGCGCATCTTGTTGTTCAGGGCCAATTCCCCCACCAGGCTCAGCAGGATTCCAAGGAAGCCGGAGAAGATGCCCTTGGTCATGGACCCCCTGGACAAAGCCGCGATGACTGTCATGGCAAAGAGGATAATCAGAAACTTTTCAACCGCCGAGAACTTGATGGCCCATCGGGCCAGCGGCGGCGTCAGAAACGCCAGCACCAGGAGCGAAATCATGCCGCCGAAGAAGGAGGCCGTAACGCCGATCTTCAGCGCCCTGTCCCCCTCGCCGCGGCGGGCCATGGGGTAGCCGTCGAAGGTTGTGCAGACGGACGAGGGGGTGCCGGGGACGTTAATCAGGATAGCCGGGACAAGACCGCCGGAGATGCCGCCAACGTAAAGACCGATCAGGAGATACAGCGCCGGGACCAGTGAGAAAGCGTAAGTCATGGGGAGAAACACGGCAACGGCCATGGTCGCTGTCATTCCAGGGATAGCCCCAAATACTATACCAACGATGACGCCTACAAACGCCAAGAGCCAATTCAGTAATATTGCCTGCATGAATCGTCACCTGTCCTTACGGAAGCGTGATGTTGAAGACACGGAAGAAGAGATACCAGACACCCAGGGTGCAGATAACCGAGATGAGGGCGGAGATAATCAGACTCCTGACTTTAAACGGCTCTCCCTTCCGCTTGTCGAAGAGCACGTTGAACAGGAAGATGAAGATAACGCTGGCCCAGACGAAGTGCAGCCGGGGCAGGGCAATCAGATAGCCGATGAATAAAACAAGCGAGCCCCAGAGTTTCAATTTGTCGTAATCAGGTTTGAAGAAGTGATAATCCTTCAGGTCGATGAACGGCGTGCCGTCCTTCCTGCACTTCAGAAAACGCTGAAGCGCTATCACAGCCAGCAGCAGCAGGCAGATGGCGCCTATCATCACAGGAAAGAAGAGGTGCATATTCCGAATCTTGAGCCATTCCTTCAAAAACGCCGACAAAGAACAAACCTCCCTCCAGATAGTTAAAATTCCCTCCGCGCGAACGGAGGGAATCTGCAAAAAGACAGGATTATTCCAGATCTTCCATGGAGGGGGCTTCTGCCAGGACTTTCGCGATAGCGTCCCGCTTGCCGTAGATGAACTCCTTCGCCTCTTTGCTGGAAAGCGTGTTGCCGGCGTAGGTCTTCTTCTTCATCTCCTCCTGGAACTGAGGATCGGCTTTCATCTTTGCCACGGCGTCATCCAGTTCTGCCAGGACGTTATCCGGCGTCCCCTTGGGGAGGTAGATCAGGAAGTCCTTGGCAAAGTAGAAGGGTTTGCCGCCCATGGTGATGCCCATCTCGCCGTAGACGGGCAGGTCGTCCTTGCCGGGTATCTTGTCCAGCATACCCACATACTTGAGAGCAAGCTGCTGGTCCACGCCTGAAGCGGTGTACTGAAGCAGGGAGCTGTAGTCGGCGAAGATCACATCGGTATTGCCGTCCCAGATCTGCTGGAGTTTGGTGTCCGTGGACCCGCCCAGCACGAAGCGGATTCGGCCGGCCACTTCATCGCCATAGGCCTCCTTCACCCACATATAGTAGGAGATAAAGGCAATCTGGCTGACGCCGCCCAGCTCAACTGAGAGACGCACCGTCTTGTCCGGGTTGGCCTTAAGCCAGTCCGCCAGCTCCTTCAGATCGGAGTAGGGAGCCCCGGCCTTGCCCGCGAAGCAGGAACCGGGGTTCTGCCCCACGCGGGGACCCACGACCATGTTCTCAAGGGCGTACTCACTGCCGTAGCTGCCAAAGAGCACGCCGAGATACGTCATGTCGTGGAAGATCATGAAGGTCAGGCCGTCGGGCGCTGCGGTCCGGATTGTGGCAAGGGCCTCATTGGCGCCGACAGGGTCCACCTTGGAGCTGCACTTCAGGTACTTCTGAAGGTAGCGGTTCACGATGTCGGCAATCATGTAGCTGTCACCGGATACGGAGGTGGAACCGATAACGATGCGGACCCGCTGCCCCTCATA
>JAIKZX010000097.1 GCA_024681935.1 Fretibacterium sp. | reverse complement strand
GAGCTACGGCTCTGAGCAGATTATTTTGAATGCCCCCTGGTACGGCATTGTGGACCAGGCCTATGTTGACGCCATGAGGACAAAGGGCCTGTACGAGTACACCACCGCAAAGGGCGCCAACGAGAAGAACTGGTTTATCGGTAATTATTTCAAGGGACGGATTCTGGACCGCCTGCCTGAGGACATGGAGGAGGGCCTGAAGGAGGGCTGGCTTGCCAGGGCGGACACGCTGGAGGAGCTGAGCAAGGCCTTTGGGCTCACCGACCTGGTCAAGACCGTGGCGAAGTACAACGAGTACTGCGACAAGGGCGTTGACGAGGAATTCGGCACGTCGCCGTGGTATCTGAGCAAGATTGCCAAAGGACCGTTCTACGCTGTGCAGTGCGAGCCTTCTGCCTGGAGCACCTTTGGAGGCATCCGCACCGATGACCGGCTGCGCGCCCTCAAGGCGGACAACACGCCCATGCAGGGACTTTATGTCGTGGGAACCGACAACGGCTCGCTGTATTACAGCCCCTACTATGACGTCCCCGGCTTCTGCTACGGCCTTTGCATTGACTCAGGCTATATTGCCGCACGCGAAGCAGCGGATTATGTAGGCTAGGTCAGGCCGGTTTAAATCTTCCAAGGGGTGTAACAGCCTGTTTAACGTAGGCATTTCAGAATTACTTGTTATATTTCTGATCGCTTTCCTGATCGTGGGGCCGGAGGATCTGCCGAAAGTCGCAAGGTGGCTTGGGCGGCAGATCAGAAAACTCCGGCTCCTGATTCGGGAGGTGAAATCAGAGCTCAACTGGAATGAGCTTGAGAAGGAAATAGACGATACCCAGAAAACCATCGACCGGGAAATAAAACACCTTGATCCCCAAACGGACATATCCCGGGAGGTGAATCTTGTATCTGAGGAAATTGAAGCCAGTACAAGAGAAATTGATCAGACTCTGAATAAATAACAGGAGGGGTTGCTTTATGCACCTGGGAATAACCGAGATTCTGCTGCTCATTTTTTTAGCGCTGGTTCTGTTCGGGGGGAGCAAGCTTTCGGGAGTCGGCAAGGCTTTGGGGAGAAGCATAAAGGACTTTAAATCAGAGCTTCAGGGGACAGAAAATAACAAATCTTCGGATGCCGGCGGGGAAGCAAAGGCATAATCATGGATGCTCAGGGACCTCAGGAGAAAGCATCCGTATTATCACACCTGACTGCTCTTCGCAAAGCGTTTGTAAAATCGGCTGCTGCGGTTGCGGCGGCTTTTTTTGTTGTGTATTCCTTCGCGATTGAATTCATTATGAATTTAATCATCACCCCCATTAAGGAACGGGGGATAGAGATTATTTATACGGCGATGTCTGAGGCCTTTATAACAAAAATAAAGGTTGCCTTTCTCGTTGCCATGATACTTGCAAGCCCTGTCATCATCTGGGAATTCTGGAGCTTTATCAGGCCCGCGCTGTACCCCAAAGAAAAAAAAGCATTCAAGATAATTTTTTTTGTGGCGCTTATATTATTCCTGTTCGGCGTCACATTCTGCTATGGCGCTGTGTATATGCTGGCGGTGGATTTTTTTCTTGTAGCCGGAGACAACCTGGCGACCCCTATGTTGTCGCTTGACAGGTATGTGGGCTTCTTATTCGGTTTTATTCTGCCCTTTGGGGCTGCCTTTCAGCTGCCGGTGTTTCTTTATATCACAACAAAGATTGGCTGGACCCATTACAGGATGCTGGCCTCAAAACGAAAATATGTGATATTGGGAGTGTTTACCCTCGCTGCCATCCTTACGCCTCCAGATGTGATTTCCCAGATAGCCCTTGGGCTGCCCATGGTTCTGCTATATGAAGCGGGCATTCAGGTCTGCCGCTTCATAAACTGACCGGGCGCAGAAAGCAGTAAAAAAAGAGAGAGGGGCCGTCAGGCCTCTTTTTTTTTCGGCTGCGTCTTCTCCGGCTCTTTGCTGGCCTTCGAAATCCCCCCCCTGCAGGGCTTTTTCAGTGCGTCGCCCCTGGCCCGATCCGCCCGGAGGGTTTCGTTTTCTGCAGCTCCTGAGTGATTGGGGCCTTCACCCCGCCTGGAATGTAAATCCGGGAATTGATGCCGCACAGAGCCGGAGAAGTTCTGCGCGGCTATTCTTCATCAAAAAGTTTCCCGGTGCGGGCACACTCCAGAGCCTCGAAAGCGCTCTCCTCATCCATCAGAATATCCCGCGGCTTGGTGCTGTTGGGCGTCTGGGGGCCGAGAATGCCAATCTGCTCCATGGCTGTGATCAGCCGTCCCGCCTTGGGGTAGCCAATGCTCAGGATCCGCTGAAGCCCGCTGGCCGACGTGATGCCCATCTCCATGACCGCGTGAATGGCCTCCTCCATCTTGGGGTCATCCACAGCGCCGTTGCCGCCCCCGCGGGTGCCCCCTTCACTGGAGTTATTGGAGCTATCCGCAAATTCGACGTACTCCGGCTCGCCAAAGACGTTCTTCATGTAGTTTACGAAGTCCAGAGTGCGCTCCTCCGTGATGAAGGGCGACTGGAGGCGCAACGGCCTCCGGTAACGCGTGCTGAGGAAGAGCATATCCCCCCGGCCCAGCAGTTTGTCCGCTCCTCCCCCATCCAGAATTGTGCGGGAGTCCGTCTGCGACGGAACGGCAAACGCCACGCGGGCAGGCACGTTGTTCTTAAGGAGCCCTGTGATGACATCCACCGAGGGACGCTGCGTCGCGAGAATTAAATGAATCCCCGCAGCCCGCGCCTTCTGGGCCAGACGCACCAGCAGGCCCTCAACCTCCTTGCCCGCCGTATACATCAAATCAGCCAGCTCGTCCACCACCACCACCACGCTGGGCAGACGATCCTTGGGAAGGACCTTCTCGTTGAAGGAGGCGAGAGTGCGAACCTGTGCCCGGGCAAAGCTCGCCATGCGGGACTCCATCTCCTGCACGGCCCACGCAAGGGCGTCGATGGCCTTCCGCGGGTCGGAGACGGGACGGGCCATGAGGTGCGGCAGCCCTTCATAAATGGCAAATTCCACCTGCTTTGGGTCAATGAGGATCAGTTTCAGCTCGCTGGGCGTCCGCCGTGAACACATCCCCAGAATACAGGCGTTGACGAACACACTTTTACCCGACCCCGTGGTCCCCGCCACGAGGAGATGGGGCATATCTTCAAGCCCGCAGACCAGGAAACGTGAGTCCACCTGCATTCCCATCGGCAGCGGGAGCAACGCCTTTGCCTTCTGAAATGTATCATCCTCCAGCGCCGCGCGCAGAGGGATTCCGCGCCGCCGGGAGTTGGGTATCTCGATGCCGACGTAAGGCAGCCCGGGAATAGGGGCCTCGACACGAACGGACACGACCGCCAGCGCCATGGTCAGCTCATTGGTCAGGCCTGACACCCGGTTGACCTTGATGCCAGGGGCCAGCTCGATTTGAAACTGTATGACCGACGGCCCCACTACGATATGAGCCACGGAGGCTTCGACACCAAAGTTCTTGAGCGTCCCGATGATGACCTCCCCCTGGCCCTTGGCCACCGACAGCGCCTCACTATCCCCTTCATCCCTGGCCTGGGGGCCAAAGAGGTCCAGCGGCGGAGGGAAAGCCCCCGCTCCGGGAAGCCGGACTTCCGGCTCCAATACCTCCTCAGGCTTTTTCTCCTCAGGGGCAGGAATCTCATCATCATGCCCCGCCGTTTCCGCCACGGGCTGTTCCTCCGGCGGAACAGGACACGGCCCCGCGTCCGGGGCGGGCGTTTTTTCCTGAGCGGGAATACGGACATCCTCATCCAGCGGCCTCTTCAGATGCTCCGGCAGGGAGAAGTCTCCCGCCTCGATGGAGGAGAGGAGGTCGTCCAATATCTGCACCGCAGAGCGCTGGGGATTCCCCGCCTCCGGGTTTTGTGAAGGGGCGGGGGATTCCTCCTGCTCATGGAGTATGGGGGCAGCCTCCTCCGCCGGCCGGGGTTCCGGCCGGGGTTCCGG
>JAIKZX010000086.1 GCA_024681935.1 Fretibacterium sp. | reverse complement strand
TCGGCGATGAACATATGCCCCGGCGCGTGAGTGATGGCGAAATCCGGCTTGGCCGCCATGATTACCGCCTGAGGCGTCACGCCGCAGGCCCAGAACACGGGAAGCTCGCCCGGACGGATTTCTACAGAGTCCCCAAAGTCCGGCTTGTTGATATCCTTAATCCCGATGGCTTCCGGATCTCCAATGTGGACCGGTGCGCCGTGGACAGCCGGAAAGCGTCCCGTGCAGAGCACGGCCCTGGGGACCAGCGAGGCCGGAATGGGCCGCATGGAGACCACCATCGGCCCGCTCAGGCGCCCGGCGGGCTCGCACTGGATGTTCGTGATGTACATGGGGACGTTGCAGCCGCAGGAAATGTGACGAACCTCGATATTCGACTGGAGCAGCGCCCCCTCGAATGAGAAGGAACAGCCTGTCAGGAAACCCACAAGGTCGTCCCGCCAGTATTTTGTAACATCCGTCACCTCGTCTGCCAGTTTCCCGTTCTTCCAGATGCGGTAGCGCGGGATATCGCTGGCGATGCTGGCCCCCGGCGCGATGAGCCTGGGCTCTGTCTTCCTCGGTTCCGTCACGTCCAAAATGGGGCACGGTTTGGGGTTGCGCTGGGCGAAGACCAGAAAATCATAGGCCAAATCCTTTGACAGGACGACGAGATTGGCCTGCACATACCCCTCGCACATCCCGGATGTGGGGCGGTCCCACTTCCCTTCGCGGATCATTTGACGAACTTCCTGCGGACTGTTCTTCGCGTAGTCGCTCGGCTTTACCATAAAGACACCTCCCGTTGAATTAAATGATTTAGAGATTAAGCAACTTCACTCCTGTGAGCGGGGGGCGGAGAAGAGAGCTTGCACCGCTTGCCAGTGCCCCGCGGGTATGTCCCGCAGGAGCACGGGCGGTTTCAAGCTCCCATTAAGTCAAATCAGAACATCTTGCTCAGAGGCACGATGTCAATCCCGGACTCGACAAGGCGGGCTCGCAGAGTCTGGGCCATCTGCACGGCTGTGGGGGAGTCTCCGTGAAGACAGATAGAGTGAGGGCGAAGTTTGACTATTGTCCCGTCGATTGCTTCCACGACCCCCTCTTTGACCATACGGATGACGCGCTTGGCTGCCACCTCCACGTCGCGGACGAATGCCCCCTCCATCTTCCTGGGGACGAGCGTGCCGTCGTTCATGTAGCCGCGGTCCGCAAAGGCCTCCGCCGCGTAGGGAACGCCCACCTTCTCCGCCGCCTCGTCGAACTTCGACCCCGCCAGCCCCATCAGAATGATGCCGCTGCCGCTGTCCTTTACAGCCTGGGCCAGCGCCATGGCTTCCTCAATTTTTTTCGCGGCGCTGTTATACATGGCCCCATGGGGTTTTACATGCTGGAGCTTCGTGCCTGCCGCTTCACAGAACGCCTTGAGGGCTCCAATCTGGTACAGCGTGTCCGTGTAGAGCTCGTCGGGCGAACAGACCATACCGCGCCGCCCAAAACCAGTGAGATCCGGGTAACCAGGGTGCGCACCGACAGCCACTCCCGCCTTCACCGCCGCCTCGACGGTTTTCTTCATCACCAGCGGGTCGCCTGCGTGAAAGCCGCAGGCCACGTTTGCCGAGGAGACGAAGGTAAGGACATCCGCGTCCTGTCCCATCTTCCACGCGCCGAAGCTCTCGCCCAGGTCGCTGTTTAAATCGACTTTATAAGCCATGTCGTTACCCCCTTATTATTCTATTCTTTCCCATGTAACGAAGAACCTTTCTCCGTTCACCGTAACGTTCATCGCGCCGCTTTTGCCCTGAGGCGCGGCATTGACCGACACTGCGCTCTGGGGGACAACGGGTGCCGCCGCGGGGGCTGGACTCGCTGCGGAGATCGCCGGGGCATTCGCCACGTGGGCCCTAAGCTCAGAAAGGGTCTTTGCCTCCGCACGGGAGAGCTCAATGCCCTCCTCCTGGGAGATTTGTGTGAAGCGTACCGGGGAGCCCGGAAGGGACTGGCTGAGCCGCGCCACATCCAGTGCGTGGACAACGCCAATCTTGACGTAGCCGCCGGTGGTCTGGCGATCGGCCATCATGACGATGGGAAGCCCCTGCCCCGGCACCTGGACGGCCCCCATGGGGATGGCGTCGGACACGATGTCCGGCCCCTTGACGTGCTCAATAACTGCCGTGCCCTCCATGCGGCTGCCCATCCGGTCCGAAGATGCGGAGAGCCGGTACTCCGCCTCAAGAAAGGTTTTGATCCCCTCCGGCTTGATGTAAGAGTCCTGGGGACCCAGCACGGTTCGAAGCGGAGAAGCGCCGTAGCCGGGGCGCAGGGCCTCAGGACAGGCCGTTCCCGCCTTGAAAGCGCCCGGCACCCCGGTGTTCAGGACGTCGCCCTTTTGGAGCTTCCGTCCTTCAAACCCGCCGATCTTCGCCTTCATGTAGGTGCTGCGGCTGCCCATAACCGGGGGAACGTCAATTCCCCCGCTGACGCAGACATACGCCCGGCATCCCGTTTTGGGGCCGCCGAAAGACAGCACGTCACCCGTCCTGACGGGTATGACGGTCCAGTTTGGGATGGACTGGCCGTTGAGCTGGGGGGACAGGTCTCCGCCCGTGATGGCGACAGCGCCCTCTCCCTCATCAAATCGAATGGACGGCCCCATCATCGTAACCTCCAGCGCTGCCGCTTCATCGGGGTTGCCCAGCAGGATGTTGCCGCGCAGCAGGGCAGGGGCGTCCATCGCGCCGCTGACGGGCATCCCAATGGCCTGATACCCCCACCGCCCAAGGTCCTGAACTGTGGTCAGTGCGCCGGGGGACTGAATACAGAGCTTCATTTCCCAGCCTCCCTCTGACGATACTCAATCTTATACGTTCCGGCCTTTGCCTGGCTTTCGATTTCCTGGTAGCGCTCCATGCTGACGGGGTAGAAGCACACCCACATCCCCGCCTGAATGGCCACCGCCGGGTCGCGGGCCGGGTCGTAGAGGTCGTAGGGGACCCGGCCGATGATCCGCCAGCCTCCGGGACTGGCAATGGAATACGCCCCAGCCTGGGCTCCGCCGATGGCGACGCTGTTGGCGGGGATGGATTCGCGCGGATTCTTCAGGCGCGGCGTCTCCAGGGTGGGATCCATACCCCCCAGATAGGGGAAACCCGGCGTAAAACCGTTCATGAAGCAGTAGAGAGGCGAGTTGCAGTAACGCTTCACGACCTCATCCTCGGGGAGGTGGGTGTGCTCCGCCACATCCCCCAGGTCTGGCCCGAACTCCCCGCCGAAGAACACCGGCACGCGAACCTCTGCGGAACCCGCGTCCTCCGTTCCCGAGGAGAGACAGGCCAGTTCCTCCTCCAAACGCAGCTTCAGCGCTGAAAGGTCAACGACGACAGGGTCAAAGTAGATCGAGAGGGAGCGGTAGGTCGGTACAAGCTCCTTCAGCCCGGCAAAGGGCTTTTCTGAAATCCGCTTTCTCAGGAGCTGCACGCGCCCGTTGATCTCCATGTCGATCTTCTCGCCAAAGTCGACGAACAGACACGTCTCCCCCGCCGGAAGAATTTTCGCTTCAATTTCAGGCTTGCACTCCATGCTGGCCTCACCCAAAAATCTTCATGATGTTCGGAACGGCCTGGATGCCCATCCAGAACGTGAAGATCACCACTGCCCAGCCCGCGGCTGTCAACAGAACGGGATGACGGTACTCGTCGCCCACGACGTTTTTCTTGTACGCGCCCAGAAGGATGCAGCCCAGGGCCAGCGGCAGAATGAGCCCGTTGACTGAGCCGGCCGCGATGAGGAGCGCCACGGGGTTGGCCACGAAGATATTGATGGCCGTCGAGGCGCAGATGAAGCCGATCATCCACCAGCGGTAGGTGCGGTCAATGCCGCCGAAGAGGGAGCGCAGGAAGGACACTGACGTGTAGGAAGCGCCAATGACGGAGGTGACGCCCGCCGCCCAGAGCACGACGCCGAACATACGGTAGCCCAGTTCGCCCGCGCCTTTTCTGAAGGCGTCCGCCGCCGGGTTGCCCTTGTCCAGCACCACCGCCGGTTCGCCCGCAGCGACGTAGACCACGCCCAGCACGGCAAGGAACAGCAGGATGCGCATGATGGACGTAACGACGATGCCGTTCAGGGCGCCCTTGGTGGCGTCGCCCGCATCGTGGACCCCGGCGTCGATGAGGCGGTGCGCCCCGGAGAAGGAGATGTAGCCGCCGACGGTTCCGCCGATGAGCGTCAGAATAACCGTCCAGTTGATGACACTGGGCATGACGGTCTCACGTGCTGCCAGGGCCACGGGCGGAGTGGACTGCACAGCGACGTAGAGCATCAGGGCTATCATAAGGAGGCCAAGGATCTGGGTAAAGGTATCCATTGCCTTGCCGAGGTCCTTGTTCAGGAAGATGAAGATGGCGATGGCCGCACTGATGGCCGCGCCGTAGTGAAGGGGGATACCCGCCAGCGTGTTCAGTCCCAGGGCCGCGCCGCCCACATTGCCGATGTTGAAGGCCAGGCCGCCCAGGGCCACCGCGAAGGCCAGGAGATACCCCAGGCCGGGGATGACCCGGTTGGCGATGTCCTGAGCTCTGAGCCTGGAGACGCAGATGATGCGCCAGATGTTCAGCTGCACGACGGCCGTCACGACAATTGTCACCCCGATGGCGAAGGCTGCGCTCGCCAAAAGCTGTTGAGTGAACACCGTCGTCTGCGTCAGGAAGCCGGGCCCGATGGCCGACGTCGCCATCAGGAAGGCCGCACCGAGGATAACCTGCAAAGTCCCTTTCTTTTCGCTCATGTTCCTACCTCCATTTGACAAGAATATTTGTAAAATAAATTATACTATATTTTCCATAAAAAGGCCCGGAGGTCTGGCCGACGGGCCCATGCTCTGCTGTTCCCGGTTCGGTGTTGTCGTATAATGGGAACGCTGAGACAGGGGGAAAGAAGAAAATGGACAAAATCCTGATTATCGACGGACATGGCCTGGCCTACCGGGCTTTTTACGCTATCCCCCCGCTGAACGCGCCCGACGGGACACCGACCAACGCGATCACGGGTTTTATGAATATGCTCTCCCGCGCGGAGGAGGACCTTTTGCCGCGCTGCTGCGTCGCCGTGTTCGATGCACCGGGCCCGACGTTTCGCCACGAGCTTCTGCCGCAGTATAAATCCACGCGCAAGCCCAGCCCGGATGAGTTTAAACAGCAGGTCCCCCTTCTTCAGGAACTGCTTCAAAAGATGGGCTGCCCCGTCCTTGTGGAACCCGGGGTGGAGGCCGACGACGTGATAGGCTCGCTGGCGCTTCGTGCGGTCCGGACGGGATATCAGGCGGTAATCCTTTCGTCGGACAAGGACCTTCAGCAGGTTTTGGGGGATGGCGTCACGATGCTGCGCCCCATTAAAAGCGGGGTCTCGTCTGCCGCGACTTACGACGCTGCGGGATTTGAGGCGGAGTATGGCTTTCCGCCTTTCTCGGTGCCGGACTACCTTGCGCTGCTGGGTGACACGGCGGACAACGTTCCCGGTGTCGCGGGGGTGGGGCAGAAGACCGCTGCGCAGCTTATCTCAGCTCACAGGACGCTGGAAGCCCTTTTTGAGTCCCTTGAGGAACTGAAACCCGCCGTGCGCAAAAAACTGGAGGCAGGGAGGGAAGAGGCGTTCAAAAGCCGCGGGCTGATTCGCCTGAAGCTTGACCTGCCCGTGGACCTGGACGCCTGCCTGGCGTTCCAGCCCGACCTTCCGTCCGCGTTGGAACTTGCCGTGCGCCTGGGGCTGTCAAAGCTGGTTAAGCGGCTCGC
>JAIKZX010000073.1 GCA_024681935.1 Fretibacterium sp. | reverse complement strand
GTTGGGCACGGTGATCTCCTCATTCACCAGCTCGCGGGTGATGACGCCGTCGCGCATGACGTAGACCCGGTCGCAGATCTCCATCTCCCGGTCCTCGGTGGAGTAGAGAAGCACGGACTTCCCCATGTCCCGGACCTCCTCAAGAAGCCTGTAGATGTCCTGCTTTGTCCCGATGTCCACCCCCGCGGTGGGGTCGTTCAGGAGGATGATGTCCGCTTCTGAGGCAATGCCGCGGGCAATGAGGGCCTTCTGCTGGTTGCCGCCGGACAGGGACATGATGTTGCTCCGGATGCCCTCCGCCCGGAATTTGAGTTTATCGTACCAGTGCTGGGCCGAGGCGTCCGCCTTGCTGTTGTCGATCAGCAGCCTGCCCCGGACCCTGTCCAGATTAGCGATCAGAATGTTGTCCCGGATGTGCCAGAAATGAAACACACCCTCCCTGGCGCGGTCGCCGGAGACGTAGGCCACGTCACCGTTCAGCGTGATTTCCGGCCGGCGCTTTTTCCGCGCCGCGAAAACCGCCTGAAGCAGCTCCTGCTGGCCGGACCCGGCAAGGCCGGAGATGCCGGCAATCTCCCCTCGCTTCAGCGTGAGGCTGACGTCGTCCAGCTTTGAGGTGGTGAGATGGGAGATGCAAAGCATATCCTCCCCGGCACCCTGCTCCCGGCCCCTTCGGTCACTCTCGCCGGCGCTGCCGCCCATCCTGGCGATGAGATCCTCCTGGGTCACCTCATCCGCGAAGAAGTCCCCGTTGTTCTGCCCGTTGCTCAGAAGCACAATCCGGTCCGAGACGATCTTGATCTCGTCCAGCTTGTGGGAGATATAGATGACAGCCACCCCCCGGCCGCTCAGCTCCTTCACAATGGCGTGAAGCTGCTCCGCCTTGTCGGAGGAGAGGGCGCTGGTGGGCTCGTCCAGAATCAGGAGTTTCAGGTTGTCCGTCATCAGGGTCTTGCAGATTTCCACCACCTGCCGGTCCGTCAGGCTCAGGGCCTCAAGGGGCCGGGTGACGTCAATGCCGCTGCCGGGGAAACAGCGCTCCAGCAGTTCCCTGGCCTCCCTCATGGCCCGGGCGCGCCACCCCGGCTCCGGCTTCAGGCCGTGCCCCACGTTCAGCATGGCGAAGTTCTCGAAGATGCTGAGGTTGGTGCAGAGGGAAAGGTCCTGATACGCGCAGTGAATGCCCAGCCGGCGGGCCGCGGCGGTGCCGTAGTCCTCCAGGGCCTGCCCGCCGGACAGAATTTCCCCCGCCGTCCTGGGCAGAACGCCGGTGAGTATCTTCATCAGCGTGGATTTGCCCGCGCCGTTGGCCCCCACCAGCCCGATGACCTCGCCTTCGTAGATATCCAGATCCACCTGCTGAAGGGCTTTGGTGATGCCGAAGAAGCGGTCAATGTTCCTCAGGCTCAGCCAGGGCTTCTGTTCCTTTTGGTGTCTCAAAACGTTCCCTCCCACTCACGGGTTCAGCAGGGCGACCAGCCTCAGCGGTGAGCCGGAGCCGCCCCTGAACCTGCAGGGGAGGCCCATCACCCCGAAGACGGGGGGCAGCTCTCCCAGCTTGTCCACGTTCTCGATGATGTTGATGCCGCTGCCCAGCAGCACATGGTGAGAGGGGTTGTCCGGGCTGCCGAACCGGTCCAGCGCAAGGGTGTCGCAGCCCACGGCCCTGACCTTCCTGTCGCGGAGGTACTCCGCCGCCGCCCTGGACGTCCCCGGCCAGTCCTCCAGAAAGGCCTTTCCCTTCTCTCCGGGGGCCCATTTCTCGTCCCAGCCGAAGCGGAAGAAGACAAGGTCCCCCTCCAGAATGGGGCCGTGGTCCCGCTCAAAGGCCTTCACCTTCTCCACGGGCACCTCCCCCCGGGGGGGAGTGTCGGTGGCGTCGATGTTCACGGCCCGCCCCATCAGCTGCCGCAGCGGGATTTCGTCCACGTTCTGCGCGCCGGGAATGAAGTGAGAGAGCGCGTCGATATGGGTTCCTGAGTGCTCCCCAAGGGTGATGGTCCGCCAGTAGGACTCGTCCCCCTTGCTCTGGTGATCGCCCACCACCGCGATGAAGGGAGAATGGGTCGGCCAGTAGGGCATGCCCTCCTCCAGAGAATGCGTCATGTCCACAAAACGGCCCGACGCGGCGACATCCAGCCATTTTTCCAGTATGGTTTTATCCGTGCTCATGTTCCTGCCCCCTCCGTTCTCGATCCTCTTAAAAAAACTCCGTCCTCTTAAAAAAACTCCGTCCTCTTAAAATTTTTAAAAATCGGACGGAAGCGCAGCCTCTCGTCCGATTTTTTTGTTGTGCAGTACAACTTGTGCAGTACAATCTGTTTTTTTCCAGGACGCCGGGCGGCGTTTACGGCGTTTACTTTTCCACAGTGCTGCGGATTTCCTCCCAGGAAAGTTCCGTGAAGGCCACGTCGTCAGCGCCAAGGCCCATGTGCTTGGGCAGGGACTCCGCGTCCACGGAGCCGAACTGCACCACCATGTCGTTCTTCACCGGGAGACCCTCAAGGATATCGATCGCCACATAGAGGGACATGGCGCCAATCCAGGGGTTGCTGGCGGCGGAGAGGGTCTTGTAGCCCTTCGGGGCCTCTTTTGCCCACCAGTTCAGGAAGCTGCCGCGGTTGTCCCCCGCGATGACCGGCAGGGTCTTGTAGCCCGCCGATTTGAAGGCCTGAACCGCCGCGTAGGCGTCGCCGCCCTGGGTCACAAGGCCCTTCACCTCCGCGAGGGTGGGAAGCACGCTGTTCAGCTCCGTCTGAGCCTTGGAGGCTGTCCAGTCCGTGTAGATCTCCGCCACGATCTTTACCTCCGGGAACTTCTCCAGCGCCTTCAGCACGCCGTCGTGGAACTGGGCGTCCGTGGTGGTGCCGGCCGTGCCCCGGAGCTCGATGAGGTTGCCCTTGCCGCCCATTTCAGTGCAGACGTACTCCGTCAGGGCGCGGGTCATGTCCTCGTTCTCAAAGAACATCTGATAGAGCAGCTTGTGGCTGCAGCTCACCGGGCCGTCGTTGATGGTGATGACGGGGATGCCCGCCTCGCAGGCTTCCTCAAT
>JAIKZX010000063.1 GCA_024681935.1 Fretibacterium sp. | reverse complement strand
GGCCGCAATCAGGGACAGCAGCATGGAATCCCAGAAGGGCTGAAGCCCGCGGTCAAACACCTTCTGGAAATGGGTCGTGACCAGCGTGAAACGCCGGCCCCACTGCTGGAACAGCGCTCCAAGGGGGATCAGCGCGTACATACCGATGACAAACACGGAGATCAGCATGCAGAAGGTCACCAGCGGCACCACCACCGACCGGTCTTTGACGGGCTGGCGCGCGCGGGAGGCCTTGCCGCTGAGGGTGGCCACGGACTTCCGCTCCAGCCAGTATTTCTCCATCGTGAACAGGACGATGGTCATCAGCAGCATGAAGACGGACATGGCTGCCGGCACCCGCGGGTCGCCCTGCAGTGCGTACTCGTTGTAGATCATCTCCGCCAGCGTGCGGAAGTCCCCGCCGATCATCTGGGGGTTGGCGAAGTCCGCCACCGCCTCGATGAAAGTCACAAGGAAGGCGTTGCCGAGCCCGGGCAGCAGCAGAGGCAGCGTCACCGTTGTGAACACCTTCCATCGGGAGGCTCCCATGTCGCGGGCCGACTCTTCAAGGGACGGCTCGATGTTGAGCAGCAGCCCCTTGAGCATCAGATAACAGACGGGGAAAAAAGTGAGCACCTGCACCAGCACAATGCCATGCAGGCCGTTTATGTTGGCATCCATAATGCCTAAAAGCTGCCGCGTGATGAGGCCCCGCTTGCCGAACAGCATGATGGCCGAAAGGGAAAGCACAAAGGGCGGCGACACAATGGGCAGCACCGAAATGACGCGGAACATGGGGCTGAACGCCGTCCTGGTGTACATATCAACGTAGGCAAAGACAAATCCAATCAGCGTCGCGATGATGCCTGTGATAAAACCCAGCAGAATCGTGTTGCGCACCGCCCTCTGAAAACTGCCCCGCTGGAACAGAGCCACATAGGCATCCATGGAGAACGCCGGCCGGCCCAGACTGGCCTCTGCCTCCCGTATCGTTTCCACACGGCCCTGAATTTCCTCAGAAGGAATCCTGAGAGCCGTGGCAAAGGTGTCAATCGCCGCGTTGTTTATCTGCGCCAGAGTCTCCGTCAGCGCAGCGCGTGATTTAATCACATCTTCCGCGTTGTTTCGCCGGTAGCGGTTATAGAAGCGGTGAAACTCGCCCGTGCTGACGCCCAGCGCGCGGAAAGGCCCGGCCAGATTGCCGGACTTACGCACTCCCGAAGGGAGAGCGGCGTCCGGCAAGTCGGCTGTGTCGGAGCGAGGCGCAGTCGCCTCGCGGAGGCCGGCTTCAGCCTCCGTCAGTGTCTCCGCCGAACGGACAAACCACTCGCCCGCCGCCTTGACCTCATCCAGCGTCTCCGTCTCGCTCCTGGAAAAGCTTTGCGCTGTTACCGTCCACAGCGGATACACGATAAACAGCAGCAGGAACGCCATAATCAAAAGTATCCCCATCACCAGAATGGGGTCACCCAGCAGCTTTTTCCGATCCAGTTCCCTGCCCTGCGACCTGGCCACTTCAATCACCTCGCCTATCGCCTGTAACAATCATAAAGGCCGTCTGTCAATCAGGCAGACGGCTCTAATTAAAGCTCAGGGGAGAGGCCCCTGAAACTCTCAACTCTTAGCTGCAGGGACACAGGTTATTTTGCCTGAACCTTTTCCTTAGAAATGGCGCTGTTCCATTTCTCGATCAGCATATTCTTGTTGGCCCCGGTCCATTCAGAGTCGTATTTGATCAGCTTGATGTTCATTTTGAGAAGTTCCTGCGCGGCCTCCGGGTCCTTCGCGCCCTTCACGGTCAGGAACTGAAGGGAACCCACCGTCTGACCGATCTCCTGGCACTCCGGGGTCAGCGCGTACTCAATGAACAGCTTGGCCTCGTTCAGGTGCTTGCAGCCCTCGATGATGGCCGCACCGCCTACCTCGTAGCCCGTCCCCTCGGCGGGGCCGCTCAGCACGAAGTTGTCGTAGCCCTGATTAGCCTTGTAATCCAGGCCGGTGTGCAGGAATCCGACACCGATGGCGGCCTCGCCCAGCGCCACCTGATGGGATGTGCCGGAACCGGTCTTCACATAGGTCGTCACGTTCTTGTCCATGGCGGCGATCATCTGCAGGGCCTTCTCCTCCCCGAAGATCTGGAACAGGATGGAGGTGACCATCACGCCCGTGCCCGTGGCGCCGGGGTTGGCCAGCACCAGCAGGTTTTTATACTCCGGCTTTGTCAGGTCCTCCCAGGACTTGGGGACCTCGAGCCCGCGGGCCTTCAGCTCCTCGCCGTCGCAGATGAAGCCAATCCAGCCCGAGTAAATGCCGAACCAGTTGGGATAGCCGACAGCATACTGATCGCTGCGGTAATTCGCAACGCCCTTGCACTCCTTGTAGGGATGCAGCAGGCCCTCTTTTGTCGCGGCGATATAGGGATCCCACGTGCCTCCATACCAGACATCGGCCTGCGGGTTGTCCCGCTCCTCTTTGATACGGGTAAAGCAGTCATTGCCGCTGAGACGGATGTAGCTGGTCTTGATTCCCGTCTTGGCCTCAAACGCTTTGCAGACAGCCGCGACATGGGGTTCGTCAGAACCGCCATACACCATAAGCTCGCTGCCTTCGTACGCGCGCCAGTTAATCCCGTCGTCAGCGGACGCAAACGCGGCGCAGAACAAAACACCACACAGCGCCAGACACAACAGCATGCCTTTCCTCATACCCAAAGGACCTCCTCATAATAGATATCAAGGCCTTTGACGGCCCTGATTAAAAATCAATAACTGTTTAAAACATTATAGCACAATGTTAATGTTATTTAATAATCATGAGCAGCCCGGAGAGGTGTCAATGCCCCCGCAGTGACGGGGGCATTGACAGCAAAACGGCGCTTCTTTATTTTTTCGTCGTCTTCTTCGTATTCTTTTTATCGGCGCGGCCGATGGCGGCGATTCTCAGATGACGGTTCCCGCGGGGAATCTTGACCGTCACTTCGTCGCCAACGATGTGCCCCAGAATGGCCTGTCCCACGGGGCTCCGCTGGGAGATGCGCTGAAGGGGCTGGCCAGGGGTATCGCCTGTGCTCGATAACTCTTCAGAGCCCACCAGTGTGTAGGTGTAGCTCTTCGATGGGTTGTCGAGATCCTCCAGAGTCACAGTCAGTCCGATGGAGACTCGGTTGGTGTCCAGCTTTTCCTCGTCGATGATGTTGACCTTTCCCAGCATCATTTCAAGTTCGAGGATACGCCCTTCCACCTTGCTCTGCTCGTCCTTTGCGGCCGCGTATTCCGCGTTCTCACTGAGGTCCCCGAACGCCCGGGCCTCCTCGAGCTGTTTGGCAACTTCCGCCCGCCGGGTCGTCCGCAGCTGGGTCAGCTCTGCCATCAGACTTTCATATCCGCTTCGCGTTACGACGACCTGATTGTCGCTTTTTTTTGACAATTTCAAGACCTCCTAAAAAGCATCGACCGGGGCGTATTTTATCAGTTATTGACTCTTCGGACAATACTTCCCGCCATCGTGTATCCGGCGCAGCGGGGATTCCGCCCTTCTCCCCATAGTGCTTTGTCTCCTTCTTTGATAAAATAAACAAAGAAGGGATTATCCAGAGAGCTTTTTCCCTTGAGAAAGGTGGAGATAATTATGATGCAGGGATTTTCTCAGGAGACGTCATCCTACACCTTTGCGGACTCCTCCGTTGAGGTGGTAAATGCGCTCTTCCGCAGGGTGTATCAGTGGATGGCGGTGGGACTGATTTTGACGGCTGTTACGGCCTATATGGTCGCGTCCAGCCAGGCGTTTCTCAGGTTCTTCTACAGCTCCAGTGTGCCGCTGATGGTGGTCGCTGTTGCCGAGGTGGGGCTTGTGCTGTGGCTCAGCATGGGGATCAACCGCATCTCAGCGGGGACGGCTGCGGCGTCCTTCGCGATTTACAGTGTGCTGAACGGTATTTTATGTTCGTCTGTGCTGCTGGTCTACACCCAGGAGTCGGTGTACACGACGTTCCTCTCAACTGCGGGGATGTTTGGCGTCATGAGCGTCTATGGAATCTATACCCGGCGCAATCTCACCAGTTTGGGCAGCTTCCTTACCATGGGGCTGTTCGGGCTGATTATCGCCATGGTGGTCAATCTGTTTATGGGCTCCTCGAGGATGGAGCTCATCATCAGCGCTCTCGGCATCATTATTTTCCTTGGGCTGACCGCATGGGACACGTGGAAGATTCGCCAGATGGGTGCCCAGCTTGAGGGGGGAGAGGACGGTGTCATGATGCGCAAGGTCGCGATCATCGGCGCGCTCTCGCTTTATCTGGACTTCATCAACATTTTCCTCTATCTCCTTCGCTTCATGGGAAAACAGAGGCAGTAAGGACTGTCAGGTCGTTGCGCTGCGCGTGTTTTTTCGGTAAAATATTCTCGTTAGCAAAAATATAGACGGGGTAAGAGGCCCAGGGAAGGGCACGTTTTTTGAAGGAGGGACCCGCACATGATTAACTTTAATAGCTACGACACGCTGGGCAAGAGCGGCATGGCGCTCTTGCAGAGCTCAAGGGAAACCTTCAGCAAGGCGGCCGAAAAGCTCTCCTCCGGCAACACTGACGTTATGGATATTGCACAGACGTCGATGGATATGAGTCAGGCGAAAGTCCAAATGGCGATGGGGGCCTATCTGGTCCGCTCTGAGAACGAGCTTATGGAGACCTCGCTGAAGATTTTGGATCCCGCCATGCAGTCCTTTGGCGTCGGCACAAAGTACGATCACAAGTTTTAACCTGACCTCTTTCGTGTTTTAAGACAGGGGGCTGCCGCTCTTACTGCGGCAGCCCCCTGTCTTTTAACGTATTCCGGCGTGCTTTTTCCTCAGCCACAGCAGGGCCAGAAGAAACGCACACGGCCATGCCGCCGTGCTGCACCCGCCGCCGCCGCCGGAACTGCTTCCGCTGTCATTTCCCGCAAGCGCGACATTAAGTATCCTTCCGGAGAATGTTCCGTCATCGCTGCGATACAGGATATCATAGGTGCCGGAGCTGATGGAAGCCGCCAGCGTCGCTTCTCTCAGGTCTTTTAGTCCGCTGACGGAGATATCCAGCTGTCCCTTCGTCACGACTTTGGTCCAGTAGCAGACATATTCTCCTGACGCTGAGCTTTTCAGCCAGACATAGAACAGGTCTCCTGCCTGCGGGAAGTTCCCCCCGGAGGCAATCTTCACCACGACGTTGGAGTACCCCGATGCGGTCTTTGTTGAAGCCGATTCGTCAATGGCAACGACCTCTGCGTCGGTGGGCGGCTGTGCTGAACTCATGGCTTTAAGAGCCCCTGCGATGTTCAGGAGACGCCCGCTGGCGACATAGGGTGTAAGGGCACTCCGGGTCGTAGCCCCCCCAAGGAGCGCCGACTTGAGCTGGGCGGTTGTCGCGCTGGGGAAGGCCGAGCGCAGGAGCGCAGCCGCCCCGGTCACATAGGGGGCCGCCATCGATGTCCCCTTCATGGTTTTGTACCCATTGTCCCGTACAGTGCTCAGGATATTGACCCCGGGGGCCGCCAGGTGGACCTTGCTGGCGCTCCAGTTGCTTCCGTAAGAAAAGTCATTTGTCGTGGCAATCTCCAGGTCGTTGTTCACCGCCGCGACAACGATCATATTGTCAAGGCCTGATAAAGAGGCGGGATAGACGTACTGGCCGTAATGACTTCCGGAGGCGGCAGGGACCCCCACCTCCAGGCCGCTGTTCCCGGCCGCGACAACAATCAGGCAGCGGTCCAGGTCGTCCAGAGTCTTCATGCCATAGTAAAAGACATCTTTCGTCATCTCGCTGGGAGAGGTGTTAACGTAGGCCTCCATCGACATATTGATTGCGGCGAGGTTCAGCGACGGGTTTTCCTTCAGGAGTTTGGCGATGTAATTCAAAGCCGCTATGATCTCGCTGAGGTCGGAGGCCGAAGCGCCGCCCGCATTAAAGGCCCTTACGGAGATCAGCTTCGTATTCCAGTTGATGCCCGTCACGCCAACGCCGTTGTTCCCCACGGCCCCGATGATGCCGGCCACGTGGCTTCCGTGATCATTATAGTCATCGTAATTGTTATCTCCCGCTGTGTTGCCGGA
>JAIKZX010000003.1 GCA_024681935.1 Fretibacterium sp. | reverse complement strand
AAGGGCGCGTATTCCTGGGGCTCCTACGCAACCCACCCCTACGTCCTGCTGAACTACAACGGCACGCTGCGCGACGTGTTTACCCTTGTTCATGAGATGGGGCACAGCCTCCACAGCCACTACTCCCACACGAACCAGCCTCAGGTCTACGGCGACTACACCATCCTGCTGGCAGAGGTCGCCTCAACGACAAACGAGACGCTGCTGCTGGGGTACCTTCTGAAGAACGCCAGCACGGATGAGGAGCGCAAGTGGCTCCTGAGCTATTATTATGACATGGTGCGGACGACGTTCTTCCGCCAGGCGATGTTTGCGGACTTCGAGCTCAGGACCCATGAGTACGTTGAAAAGGGCGGGGCGCTGACACCGGAGTGGATGGACGGCCTATGGAAGGATCTCAACGCCGCCTGCTATGGCCCGGAGATGCTGATTGATCCGGAGCTGTGCGTGGAATGGGCCCGCATCCCGCACTTCTACACAGCTTTTTATGTCTACAAGTACGTCACGGGCTTCACAGCGGCCAACGCCTTCGCCTCCGCTATTCTGAACGGCGAGGACGGCGCGGTGGAACGCTACCTCACCTTCCTGAAGAGCGGAGGAAGCGACTGGTCGCTGGATATCCTGCGGCGCGCCGGGGTGGACCTGACGCAGGCGGAGCCCTTTGAGCGCACAATGAAGCTCTTTGAGGAGCGTCTGTCGGAGGGCGAAAAACTCTGGGGCAAAAATGGAATGAAATAATAAAAGATAAGTTATAATATTTGTACGTCATTATATCCGTGGATTTCAGGGAGACTCCCCTGAACTTCAACTTAATAAGGAGGAATTGCGCTGTGAAGAACACGAAAAGGATTGTCTTTGCCGTTCTTGCCCTCATCGTCCTTGCAATCATCGTGACGCGCGCGCCCACAGGCCCCAAGCCTGTCACGGGTACGGGTACCGGTGACGGCTTTGGCGGTAAGGACGCAATCAGTGTGACTGTCACGCTGAAGGACGGTGTCATCGCTCATGTTTCTGCCCAGGGCCCCAAGGAGACTCAGGGCATCGGTTCTGTGGCGATTGAGCGGATGCCGGAGGCCATGGTCCGGGGCAACACGATCATGGTTGACGGTGTGAGCGGAGCCACCCTCAGTTCCACGGGAATCCTGAAGGCGGCCGAGGCTGCCCTGAAAGCCGCGGGGGTGGACCCGGCGAAGTACAAGGCCGCCGCCGTTGTTCAGAAGGCCAAGGATGAGACCCTTGAGGCGGACATCACCATCATCGGGGCCGGCGGAGCGGGCATGGTGGCCGCCATCACAGCTGCAGACGCCGGGAAGAGCGTCATCCTGCTTGAGAAGCAGGCCATGGTGGGCGGAAACTCCGTCCGATCCACCGGCGGCATGAACGCTGCTCACACGCAGGCGCAGGCCCGCAACGAGTTCAAGGAGACAGCCGGCGTGGAGAAGACGCTGGCCGTCGCCGCGGAGAAATGGTCAAACAACAAGGTCATTACGGACCTGGCCAAAAAAGTCAACGAGCAGTGGACCGCCTGGAAGGCCAACCCCCAGGGGTATTTCGACTCCGCGGAGCTGATGGAGCTGGATACGCTCATCGGCGGACACGGAATCAACGACCCGGCCCTTGTGGAGACCCTCTGCTCCAACACGCCTGGAGCGATTGAATGGCTTAAGACAGCCGTTGACATCGACCTCTCCTCGGCCGGCGCGGCCGGCGGGGCGTCCGTCAAGCGCATTCACCGCCCGCTCAACGAGGAGAAGAAAGTCATCTCCGTGGGCGCTTACATGGTTCCCAAGCTGGAAGCGGCCTGCAAGGCACGCAGCAACATCAAAATCCTGATGGAGACCACCGCGATGTCCATCACGACGGACGACAAGGGCGCTGTTACGGGCGTCCTTGCCGAGGGTGGGGCCGGCAACAAGGTCACCATCCGTTCGAAGGCCGTCATCGTGGCCACGGGCGGCTTTGGCGCCAATCTGGACATGGTGGCGAAGCTCAAGCCGGAGCTGAAGGGTTTCATGACAACGAACGCCCCCGGCGCTACGGGTGAGGGCATCCTCATGGGCCAGCAGGTTGGGGCCGCTGTTGTTGATATGGACCAGATCCAGATTCACCCCACCGTGCAGTTTGACTCCTCCAGCCTCATCACTGAGGGGCTGCGCGGGGATGGCGCTATCCTCGTCAACAAAGAGGGCAAGCGCTTCTATGACGAAGTTCAGACGCGTGACCGGGTCTCCGCGGCGGAGATCGCCCAGCCGGAGTCCTTCGCGTGGCTGATTATCGACCAGAAGATGGTGGACGAGTCCTCCGTCATCAAGGGCTACATCAACAAGGGGTTCACCGTCAAGGGCGAGACCTGTGAGGAACTGGCCAAGGCCATCGGCATCCCGGCCGACGCCTTTGTCAAAACGATGAATGACTGGAACGTCTACGTCGCGAACCGGAACGACCCGGACTTCGGGCGGACGAGCTTCACCAACCCGCTGGACAAGGCCCCCTTCTACGCCATCAAGGTCACGCCCGGCATTCACCACACCATGGGCGGCCTGAAGATCGACGCGAAGGCCCGCGTGCTCCACAAGGACGGCTCGGTCATCCCCGGCCTGTTTGCAGCGGGTGAGGTGACGGGCGGTGTCCACGGCGGCAACCGCCTGGGCGGGACGGCCGTGGCAGACTTCGTGGTCTTTGGCCGCATCGCTGGTCAGAGCGCCGCGACGGCCTTTGATGAAGCGCTTGAAGCGGACGTCGCCATCATTGGCGCGGGCGGAGCCGGCATGGTGGCCGCTATCGCCGCGGCCGACGCGGGGAAGAAGGTCATTCTGGTGGAGAAGCAGGCCATCGTGGGCGGCAATTCCGTCCGCTCCACCGGCGGCATGAACGCCACCCACACGCCGGCGCAGGACAAAAACGAGTTCAAGGAGCAGGCCGGCGTGGAGAAAAAGCTCTCCATCGCCGCGGAGAAATGGGCAGATCACCCGGTGATCACGGCTCTGGCCAACAAGGTCCGTGAGCAGTGGACCGCCTGGCAGGCCAATCCTCAGGGCTACTTCGATTCCGTGGAGCTCATGCAGCTTGATACGCTCATCGGCGGGCACGGAACGAACGACCCCGCCCTTGTCGAGACCCTCTGCAACCACACGGCCGGAGCGATTGAGTGGCTCAAGACGGCCGCGGGCATCGACCTCACCTCCGTAGGGGCGTTCGGCGGCGCGTCGGTGAAGCGCATCCACCGTCCGCTCAACGAGGAGAAGAAAGTGGTGTCCGTTGGGGCCTACATGGTTCCCAAACTGGAGGCAGCCTGCAAGGCCCGCAGCAATATCAAAATGCTGATGGAGACCACCGCAAAGACGCTCATGATCAACGACGCGGGGGGCGTCGCGGGTATTGAGGCCACGGACAAATCCGGCAGCAAGGTCACCATCCGGGCAAAGGCCGTTGTGCTGGCCACGGGCGGGTTCGGCGCGAACCTCAAGATGGTTGCCAGGCTCAACCCGGCTCTGGCGGGCTTTATGACGACCAATGCCCCCGGCGCTACGGGCGAGGGCATCGTTATGGGGCAGGAGCTGGGAGCTGCGGTGACGGGCATGAAGAAGATTCAGATTCACCCCACCGTCCAGTTTGATACGGCCGCCCTCATCACAGAGGGACTTCGCGGCGACGGCGCTATTCTTGTGAACAGCGAGGGCAAGCGCTTCACCGACGAGACAGGGACGCGCGACGTGGTCTCCGCGGCGGAGATTGCGCAGCCGGGCTCTTTCTCCTGGCTCATCGTGGATCAGAAGATGGTGGATGCCTCCTCGGTCATCAAGGGCTACATCAACCGCGGGTTCATGAAGCAGGGAGACAGCCTGGAGGCGCTGGCCAAGGTGATTGAGGTGCCGGCTGAGGCCCTCAGCAAGACAATGAAGGACTGGAACAGCTGCGTCGAGGCCGGGAAAGACCCGGACTTCGGGCGGACAAGTTTCGCCGCGCCCCTCGACAAGGCCCCCTTCTACGCGGTCAAGGTTACGGCTGGCGTCCACCACACCATGGGCGGCCTGAAGATTGACCCACAGGCCCGCGTACTTCGCGGAAACGGCACGGCCATCCCCGGCCTGTTCGCGGCAGGTGAAATCACCGGCGGCGTGCATGGCGACAACCGCCTTGGCGGCAACGCGGTGGCAGACTTCGTGGTCTTTGGCCGCATTGCCGGTCAGAGCGCCGCAAGTTTCTAAATCAGTTCAGGGATATTAAAACGCCGCGGCCCTTCAGGGGCCGCGGCGTTTTTTCGGGCGTTTCTCTTCAGAGGCGTCAGGATTGCTTTAAGGCACTTTACGCCTCAACAATGACAAATGAAACGTTATCCCGGCACGCCTCCCCCAGTTCAAGCAGCCTCCCGGACAGGGCCTCCGCCGCCTCGATACAGGATTTGCCTGCCAGGCAGCTTTCCAGCTCATCAATGGATAAAGCCTCCCACACCCCATCGGAGCAGAAAAAGAACCTCTGGGTCCCCTGCTTTTTGCGAACTTCGCGGAAGTAAAGGTCAAGAAACGACAGGTCCGCCGACACACAGGCCGTTATCCTGTTCTTAGCCGGGTGGGTCCTCATCGCATCCTCGTCAATCTCTCCCCGGTCACAGAGTTCCTGCACCACGGAATGATCATGAGACAGTCTTTCAAGGTATTCCCCCTGCTGCCGGTACACGCGGCAGTCCCCGCAGTTAAAGACCAGTACTCCGTCGGCGCAGAGGGCAATACCTGCCAGGGCCGCGCCCATGGATGCCAAAGCAGACTTAACCGCAACTGTATCAGAAATGTGGCGCACAGCATTCTTCAGGATATTATTAATTCTATCCTTCCCGTCTTTCATGGTAATATCCCAATCCTCAGCGTCTTCAAGGAAGGACATCGCAACAAGGCGCGCGGCCTTTTCCCCTCCCTCATAGCCCCCCATCCCATCAATGGCGGCAAAGCAGCCTCCCGGCGTTTCGGTATTCAATTCAGCAGGGTTCAGCATACTGCAGCCGGATATCACGTTCCCGGCAGCAAAAACCGCGTCCTCATTATGTTCGCGCACTGGACCTTTATAGCTGTACATTATGGCTTTCATGAGGGAAACACCTCTCTTATTCCCTGATATTAAAGACGCAGGAGTGGGACAGAGCCACCCTGTCGCCTGTTTTAAGAGGACACTGTTCCCCCGCTTCCAGCCTGCGTTCGTTGACCCATGTGCCGTTGGCGGAACCCGCATCCTCGATTTTCCACTCTCCGTCATACGTCAGGCGGGCGTGTCGCCGCGATACCGTCATGTGCGCGGACAGATAACTCTTTCCCTCTCCCTCGCGCCCGACAGTTCCGCCGCTGTTGACGCTGAAACCGCCAGAGCCATCGGAAGCCTCAAAGCGCAGAGTCCTCTTTATTTCGATGAGCGGAAGCGTCCTCAACGACATTCTTCTCCTGCTCATGAGGCGCGATTTCACCCGGTTCAGAGGGCAGATGGGAAACTGTCCCATCCAATACCTCCTCCGTGACGTGGACTTCCGGGTCTGTCGGATTGATTCCAGATATATCCGCCATACAATCGTCGCACAGAGAATTTGACAGCGCATTTTGACACCCGCACGACGGACAAATCTTTACAAGCGCCACAAGAATACACTCCCTTTATTCATACCTGTTCAATACCTGCTCCCGCCAATGGTCTTCCTGACGTGGAATACCGATAAGGTAACGCCCTGTCTCGTTTTTGATGAGCTGCATTTTGCGTTCGGTGTTCATGCTCCAGTTCCTGTAAATCTCGCGATATTCCTC
>JAIKZX010000027.1 GCA_024681935.1 Fretibacterium sp. | reverse complement strand
CCGGAGGTTTTTGGGCTTTGGGGGGTCAGATGAAAGTTTCCTCGTTTCCTTTCTCCTCGTCCCTTGCCCTGGACTCTCCTGGCCCCGGCTGTCCTGCGCTTTGTCCGTCCCTTATGGCCCTTTGGGGGTTTACCCTCCCTTCTTTGCCGTCAGGATTTCCTCGAATTTCAGGTTCAAATTCTCAACTCCGCGCCGGTTGACGGTGCAAACTGCGGATTATTCCGCAGTTCAAATTTATGATACAACAAACCCATGAAAAATAAATAGGACTTAAGAACTATTTATAAAATACCATCCCGGCATCGGGTGCCATGATAAAATACCCTCAGATAATTGGAGGAGGTGAATTTATTTAATTGAAAGTTTCTCGCTGCTCTTCGCGCAGGAGCTGCCCTGCTGAGATGAGGAGACGGTCATGGCCGGCGGGGAGGCCCCCAGCGGGCTGAGGACACTTGTTGAGACGGGCGACCTGATGCCGCTGGGAGCCATGGGCGGAAACGGATACGTCCTCACGCCCGGGGAGTCCGCACGCGGGAGCAACGGGTCAGAGCCGTATGGCCGGATACGTCCCTCGTGAGATTATTTGCCGGTGCGTTTCCAGACTGAAATTTCGAGGCACGCAAGCTTCCCGCACCGGGACAGGATGGCCTTGACCAGTGGGCAGGGCAAAACCGCGCGCCGCGGGGAACGCTGACAGTGGGCCTTGTGCTGCGGAGCCGCGCAGACTTTTGCCACGGCAGTAAAATTAAGCCGTTGGAGGGCGGCGTCTTTAAGTTCGTCGATGTCGACCCTTTGTTTGTTCAGAAGGTGGCGGGCCGTCCTGAAGATAGGCTGCCCTTTGTCGGGAAGTTCCATATCTTCCTGATGGGACAGAGGCGTGTTGCCCTTTCAGGCCGGTTCGACTTTGACCACTCCGACCAGGAGAAATTGGAGGACATGACAATGAACGAAATCATCAGAGCGATGGAGGAGCGCCGGAGCATCCGCAAGTTTAAGCCGGATATGCCCAAAAAGGCGGATCTGGACCAGATCATTGAGGCCGGCCTCTACGCCGCCAGTGCTAAGGGAAAGCAGTCCGCAATCATCGTCGCCGTGACCAACAGAGAACTGCGGGACAAGATTTCCGTTGACAACTGCAGGATTGGCGGCTGGGACAAGGACTTCGACCCTTTCTACGGGGCCCCGGCCATTCTGATTGTCCTGGCGGATAAGACCTGGGCTAACCGTGTTTACGACGGCAGTCTCGTCATGGGCAACATGATGTTGGCTGCGCACTCTCTGGGCCTGGGCAGCATCTGGATCAACCGCGCCCGGGAGGAATTTGAGACGGAAGAGTACAAAAAACTGCTGAGCAATTGGGGCATCAAGGGTGAGTGGGAAGGAATCGGCCACTGCGCCGTGGGCTACAGGGACGGCGAACTTCCCCAGCCCGCGCCAAGGAAGCCGGGCCGGGTGTTTTACGTAGAATAAAGCAATTCTCTTTGACTTTTTTTGAGAGCCTCCGCACGGAGCCGGAGTACAACCTGGCCCTTGAGGAATTTCTGTGCCGCCGCGCTGCCCGCGACGGCGGGGCTTTTTTTATGCTCTGGCGAAACGCGCCTTCCGTCATCATCGGGCGTTTTCAGGATATGTTTTCCGAGGTCGACACCGCCTTCGCCGCGGCCCGCCATATCCCTGTCGTGAGACGAAACTCCGGCGGCGGAGCGGTCTATCACGACCTCGGCAACGTCAACTACAGTTTCATTCTGCCCGATCGCCGGGAGCCGGGAGGGAACCCGGCGCCGGATTACGGCTTCGGGGCCTTTGCGGAAAAAGTCATTGGGGCGCTGGCCAGTGCGGGCGTCGCGGCGGAGTTTTCCCAGAGCGGCAACGACATCACCGCAGGGGGCCGCAAGATCTCCGGAATGGCGCAGTTCCGGCATAATGGCGTTCTGCTTTGCCACGGAACGCTTCTCTTCGACTGTGATATGAAAAACATGGCTCATGTTCTGAATGTCACCGACGAAAAACTCCGCCGCCATGGGGTAAGATCCGTGCGGAGCCGGGTGGGGAACCTGAAACCGCTTCTTTCCGGCGTGGCGGACACGGAGACGTTCATGGCGCTCCTGCGGAAATCGTTCCGCGGAGAAGGCGAAACGCTGGATTTGTCCGCTCTGGACGAGGAGGCGGTCCGAAGGCTCATGGAGAAGAAATACAGGAGCCGGGCCTGGAATGAGGAAGGCCGCTGTGAGGAGCCGGGACTAATGGAAGCGTTCCCGGAGGGGAGAGGAGAAGCATGATGCGGGTACCTTTTTTCAGCGCGGATGTGCGCTATACAAAAACGAACGAATGGGCCCGGCGGCGTGGGGATTGCGTGCGGGTCGGCGTTGACGATTACTCTCAGTCCGCGCTGGGCGATGTTGTTGCCCTTTCGCTGCCGGAGGCGGGAGCCCGGGTCCGGGCGGGGATGGCCTTGGGTTCCATTGAGGCGACCAAGGCGGTGAGCGATCTGAACGCTCCTGTCTCCGGCCGTGTCGCCGCCGTCAATCGGGCCGTTGTGGAGACCCCCGGCCTTGTGAATTCTGACCCCTTTGGGGAGGGCTGGCTGATTGAAATTGAGCCCTTGGACCCCGCGGAGATGGATGCGCTGATGGACGTGGAAGCCTACAAGACCTGGCTCCAAGGCCTGGCGCGGCAGTGAATGGCGGATATGGAACAGGACGCGGAGCGCATCCGGAAGATCCGGCGCCTCAAGAACGAGGTCTACGGCGAATATGGTTTTTTCTACTATGTGCCTATGGCCGAGTCCTACACAGTACAGGTCCCCGTCACGGTGAGCTGCAGCTACCGGCGCTGCCTTTACTGCGATCTGAATCAGGGGATGCCCTTCCGTGAGCTGTCCCTGGACGAAATCAACGCGAACCTTGAGCGGCTGCGCGTCATCCATGAAAAGGACATCCGGCCTCCCCGCCGCTTTCTTCTGGCGGGGGGAAACCCCTTTGTCCTGTCCACGGAGAAGCTGTTGACCGTTGCGGAGCGGGTGCGCACGGTCTTCCCGGCGTGCGAATATATCTCCTGCTTTGCCCGGGCGGACGACGTGCTGCGCAAGACGTCCGCGGAGTTAGACACGCTTCGCCAGGCAGGATTTGACCGGCTTTGTCTGGGAATCGAGTCCGGCTCGGACTGCGTGCTGCGCTATCAGGAAAAGGGCGTGGGCCGGGCGGAGAACGCCGCCGCGATGTCTGCGCTGGACGCCGCCGGCATACGCTACTCAGCCTACATCATGCTGGGGCTGGGGGGACGGGACCTGTCTGCCGGACATGTGGCCGGGACAGCAAGTCTGCTGAATGCAGCTCATCCCTTTGAACTGACGGTGGTGACGCTGGTGCTGTTCAGGGGAGCGCGCCTCGTTGAAAGAGTGCGGGCCCGTGAGTTTCAGCGCATGACCTCGCTGGAGACACTGAGAGAGGGGCGGGAGCTGCTTTCCCGGCTGACCCTCTCTACTGTCTGGAACGCGACGCACAAGACCAATCTCTTCCCCGTCAAGGGGAAGCTGCCGGAACACAAGGACTTGCTGCTTCGCCGGATAGACGCGGCTCTGGAGGAGATGTCCCGCGGGGACGTGAAGCAGTTTGAGCTCCGCCGCTGGCAGAACTGGGGGACGGAGTAGGAGGGCCCCCGCGGGCTCACGCGTTATCAGTTCAGGATAGAAGATGCGTGAAGGCCCTCTTGATGTTAAAATAAGACGGTTTTTTGTGTATTTAAGGATAGTTTACCCGCAGGGCAAAGGCGCGGGGCGGCAGTCCCCTTGGGGGACCAGAGAGGCGGCGATGTTTTGGGGCGAGTAGTTAAGAATTTAGGGCTTTACCTGGTCCTGATCCTCCTTGTGGTCACGATGGTGAATATGTTCCTGACGCCGGAGGATACGCAGAAGCAGTACGACGAAATCAGCTACAGTCAATTCCTGTCCGAGCTCAACGCCGGACACATCCGCATTTTGCAGATCAGGAACAACACCCAGCCGGGAGAGTCCAGCGCAGCGGTTATTCAGGGAGAGATGCAGAACGGCCAGAGGTTCCTGACCTATGGCCTGGAGGCGGGGAAGCTGGCGGACAAGGCGGCAGCCCTGGGCGTGATGGTGACGGTCGAGGCTCCGCAGAAGAGCACATGGTGGACTTCGCTTATCACGACACTCTTCCCGACGCTCCTGCTGATGGGGGTGTGGCTCTATTTCCTTTATAACATGCAGGGCGGCGGCCGGGTGATGAGTTTCTCCCGGAGCAAGGCCAAGCTGTTCCTGGACAACCGGCCCAAGGTGACCTTTGATGATGTGGCCGGCTGTGATGAGTCAAAGGAGGAGCTTCAGGAGGTCATCCAGTTCCTGAAGATGCCGGAGAAGTTCACTAAACTGGGGGCCAAGGTGCCCCACGGGGTGCTGCTGGTGGGGCCTCCCGGCACGGGTAAGACGCTTTTGGCGCGCGCTGCGGCGGGGGAGGCCAACGTCCCCTTCTTCTGCGCCAGCGGCTCGGACTTCGTGGAGATGTTCGTCGGCGTGGGGGCCGCCCGCGTGCGTGACCTCTTTGCCCAGGCGAAACGGTATCAGCCCTGCATTATCTTCATCGACGAGATGGACGCGGTGGGGCGGCACAGGGGCGCCGGGCTTGGAGGCGGACACGATGAGCGTGAACAGACGCTGAACCAGATCCTGGTGGAGCTTGACGGTTTTGACGGCAAGGGCAACATCATCCTTATCGCGGCGACAAACCGGCCCGATATCCTTGACCCGGCACTTTTGAGGCCGGGGCGTTTTGACCGGCACATCACGGTGGACCGGCCGGACGTTAAGGGACGCGAGGCTATCCTGAAGGTTCACATGAAGGACAAGATCTTTGCCGGGGACGTAGACGTCAGCGTACTGGCGCGCCAGACGCCGGGGCTTGTGGGTGCGGACCTTGAGAACCTCATCAACGAGGCAGCGCTTTTGACCGCCCGGCACGACAGGGATAAGATCGGCATGGATGAACTTGAGGAGGGCATTGAGCGTGTGATGGCGGGACCGGAACGGCGCAGCCGCCTGATCAGCGAAAAAGAAAAGAAGATTATCGCCTACCACGAGGTGGGGCATGCGATGGTCGCCAAGGTTCTGCCGGACAGCGACCCTGTGCACAAAATATCCATTATCCCGCGTGGGCATGCCGCGCTGGGCTACACGCTGCAGCTCCCGGAGGAGGACCGGTTCCTGACGTCGCGTTCCGACCTGATGAACCGAATTTCTATCCTCCTGAGCGGCCGTGTGGCAGAGGAGCTGGTCTTTGGAGATGTCACCAGTGGTGCGGCCAACGACCTGGACCGCGCCACCCAGACGGCCCGCCAGATGGTGACGGAGCTGGGCATGAGCGAAAAACTGGGGCTGGTGAAGCTTGGGGGCAAGCGCGAGGAGATATTCCTTGGGCGCGACATCGCTGAGGACCGCAACTACAGCGAGGAGGTTGCCTACGCCATTGACCAGGAGGTCAAGGCTATTATCGATGCCTGTTACGCCAGGGCGCGGGACATCCTCTCGGAGCGGCGCGCGCTGATGGACAAGATCGCCTCCGTACTGCTGGAGCGCGAGCTGCTGGATGGCAGCGAGTTCGATGCCCTGATGAACGGGGAAACGGCGGACGTCCAGCCGGACGAAAATGTTCCCCCCCTGCCGGAGACGCGGGACGACGGGCTTCCGCGGGACGGCTTTTTAGCCTGACCGCTCCGTACTGTTAGAGTGCTGTAAGAGGAGAATATGATTATGGGCGTATTGAGACGTTATAAAGAATTGCTGCCGGTCACATCGTCCACACCTGACGTCAACCTGGAGGAGGGCTCCACGCCGCT
>JAIKZX010000194.1 GCA_024681935.1 Fretibacterium sp. | reverse complement strand
CCGGCAGGTGGCGCGGGAAGTGCTGCATTACAATCTCCAGATGATTATCGCCGTTGGCTTCAAGGTCAACAACCAGCGGGCCGTCCGTTTCCGAAGCTGGGCAAATCAGATTGTGAAGACCTACACCATCAAGGGATGGGTCATGGACTCCGAGCGGTTCATGAACGGCGGCAGCGTGCTTACGCAAAAATACTTTGACGAACAGCTTGAAAAAATCCGTGAAATCCGTATGTCGGAGCGGATGTTCTACCAGAAGATCACGGATATTTACGCAACCGCGCTGGATTATGACAAATCCGCGAAAACGACAAAGCTGTTCTTTGCGAAGGTTCAAAACAAAATGCACTACGCGGTGCACGGCCACACAGCCGCCGAGGTTATCTGCGAGCGAGCGGACGCGGAACAGCCTCACATGGGGCTGACAAGCTGGAAGGAAGCGCCGGAGGGGAAAATCTATCCAGGCGATGTCGTCGTGGCGAAGAACTATCTGACTGAGGATGAGCTGTTCCAGCTGGAGCGCATTGTCTCAGCTTATCTGGATTTGGCGGAGAACAGGGCCAGACGGCATATCCCCATGACAATGGAGGATTGGGCAAAGCGTCTTGACGTTTTTCTTGAGGCAGACGACAGGGAGATACTTAAAGACGCGGGGAGGATTTCGGCGGAAATTGCCAGGGAACACGCACTCTGCGAGTATGAAAAATACCGCGTTGTTCAGGACAGATTGTTCATGTCCGATTATGACCGCTATCTGGCGGAATTGGAGCAGGGCGAGAAGAATATAAGGGGAGAGAAATAATGGCAATCCTTGAGACCAACGAAAAACGCTTTGAATCGGACATCGAGACGGCCCTGCTGTCTCCTGCCGGCGGCTACGTCAAAGGGACGGACACCTATGACCCCACGCTGGGCCTGTACGTCAACACGCTGATAGACTTCATCCAGCGGACGCAGCCCAAGGAATGGGCGCGCTTCGGGAACACAAACAAGGTTGATCCGGTGCGGAAGTTCTGCCGGACGTTCAACGACGCCTGCGAAGCGGAGGGCCTGCTGTATGTCCTGCGGCACGGCTTCAAACATCGCGGAATCCCTTTCCGCGTCTGCTATTTCCGGCCGGAGTCCTCCCTGAACCAGACGTCGGCGGCGCAGTACGCAAAAAATAATGTCGCCTGCTATCGCCAATGGTATTACAGCACAGAGACGAACAAAAGCGTGGATATGGTATTGGTCCTGAACGGGATCCCGGTGTTCGCCTTTGAGCTGAAGAACCAGTACACGGGCCAGACCGTGGAGGACGCCAAGCGCCAGTGGATGTACGACCGCGACCCGCGGGAGGTGTGCTTCCAGTTCAACAGGAGGATCTTGGGCTTCTTCGCCGTGGACCACACCGAGGCATGGATGACGACGCGGCTTGAGGGGAAGAACACCGTTTTTCTGCCGTTCAACCAGGGCAGCAACGGCGCGGGCCGGGATGGGGGAAAGGGCAACCCGCCAAACCCCAACGGCTACCCGACGGCGTACCTCTGGGAACAGGTGTTCCAGAAGAACAGCATGATGGATATTTTGCAGAAGTTCATCCACTTGCAGACCGCGAGTAAGCGGCTTATCTTCCCGCGCTACCATCAGCTTGACGCGGTGAGGAAGATGATCGCCCATGTCTCAGAACACGGCGCGGGGCATAACTACCTGATACAGCACAGCGCGGGCTCCGGCAAATCGAACTCCATCGCGTGGACGGCATACCGGCTGGCGTCGCTCCATGACAGGGAGGACAACCCCATTTTTTCAAGCGTCGTGGTGGTGACGGACAGGACGGTGCTGGACGCGCAGCTTCAGGAGACGATTTCGGGCTTTGACCACACGCTGGGCGCGGTGGAGACCATCGGCGAGGACAAGAGCAGCCGCGACCTTCGGGACGCCATCAACGCGGGGATCCGCATCATCGTAACGACGCTTCAGAAGTTTCCGGTCATCTATCAGGAGGTGGATGCGGCGAAGGGGCGGAACTACGCCGTCATCGTGGACGAGGCGCACTCCTCCCAGACGGGCAGCTCGGCATTGAAGCTGAAAGCGGCGCTGGCGGACAGGTCAGACGCCTTGAGGGAGTACGCGGAGATTGAGGGCAAGGCGGAGGAGGAGCTGGACCCGAACGACCGGCTCATTCAGGAGATGATAACCCACGGGCGGCATAAGAACCTTTCGTTCTTCGCCTTCACCGCCACGCCCAAGGGCACGACGCTGGAGATGTTCGGCACGGAGCAGGAGGACGGGAGTTTTCGGCCGTTCCACGTTTACAGCATGAGGCAGGCCATTGAGGAGGGCTTCATCCTGGACGTGCTGCAAAACTACATGACTTATGAGACCTGCTTCAAGATTGCCAAGACCATCGCGGACAATCCCGACGTGCCGTCCAGCCGTGCGGCAAAGGTGATAAGGAAGTTTGAAGAGCTGCACCCGTACAACATCAGCCAGAAGGCTCAGATCATCGTTGAGACCTACATGGAGACCACGCGGCACAAGATTGGCGGACGGGGGAAGATGATGGTGGTCACGTCCTCCCGTCTGGCGGCAGTGCGGTATTTCCATGAGGTGAAACGGTACATTGAGGAGAAAGGCTATGACATCGCGGTGCTGGTGGCGTTCTCCGGCTCCGTGGTGGACGGGGATGCGGAGTACACTGAGCCGAAGCTGAACACGCGCAGGGACGGGAGCCACATCGGGGAGTCCCAGACCAAGGCGGAGTTTCGTGAGAACTTCCACGTGCTGATCGTGGCGGAGAAGTATCAGACGGGCTTTGACGAGCCGCTGCTGCACACGATGATCGTCGATAAGAAGCTGCGTGGCGTGAAGGCCGTGCAGACCCTTTCCCGCCTGAACCGCACCTGTCCGGGCAAGACGGACACGTTTATCCTGGACTTTATCAACACGCGGGAGGAGATACAGGAGGCGTTCCAGCCGTTCTATCAGGAGACGATGCTGGAGCGGGAAGTGAACACGGACCTGCTGTATCAGGTGCAAAAGGAGTTGCGGGGTTATTCCGTTTACACGAACGATGATATAGAGGCTTTCGCAAAAGAATATTTCAAAAGCGGCGCTCAGGACAAGCGGGCGATGGGACGCATGACCAGCGTTTTGAAGCCTGTGGCGGATCGGTACAACGCGCTGAGCCATGACGAGCGGTATCAGTTCCGGCGGCTGTGCCGGAATCTGGTGAAGTGGTACGGCTATATCTCTCAGGTGTCGCGGATGTTCGACGGGGATTTGCACAAGGAGTATGTCTTCCTTCGGTATCTGCTTGGTCTTCTGCCGGACGAGCCAGTGAAGATGATTGACCTTGAGGGGAAGATACAGCTTGAGTATTACAAGCTGCAAAAGACCTTTGAGGGGACGATAGAACTGGAGGATAAGACGGGGACCTATACTCCTGCAACGAAGAAGGGCGTGGCTGTGCCGGAACCGAAACAGCCGCTGGATGAGATCATCGAGAAGATAAACGAGCAGTACAAGGGGGCCTTCACCGAGGCGGACAAGGTGCTGGTGGCAGCGCTTCAGGACAGGCTCATGAACAACAAGAAGCTGCAAAACATGGCGCGGACAAGCGACCCGAAGATTTTTGAGGAGAGCATCTTTCCCAAGATATTTGGAACGACGGCGCAGGAGAGCTACATCGAAGCTGAGGAAACCTATAAATCCATGTTTGAGGACACGGCGAAGTATAACGCCATCATGCGCGCGCTGTGCGCCATCATCTACCGCGAGGCGCGGAGAGATCCGTGAGAGGCCCCCTAATGCCCAATGGTGAGGACTTAGAATTGATTCGCAAGCGCATAGTCTTCTTCGGGAGGGTCCAGGGCGTGGGTTTTCGTTACCATGCCCGTTATGCCACCGGACTTTACGGCTGTACCGGTTGGGTCAGGAATGAATGGGACGGCTCCGTAACGATGGAGATACAGGGGACGGAAGAACAGATTGATAAGGTAATCTCGTATGTCGGGCGTGGAACATTTGTGAGGATTGAGGGCATGG
>JAIKZX010000193.1 GCA_024681935.1 Fretibacterium sp. | reverse complement strand
CTATAAGGATTCGGACTTTGAGTCTGCCGGTATCCATGGACCGTTTGTCCAGGACAACGAGAGCTCCAGCTCCAAAGGCGTGCTGAGGGGGCTTCATTTCCAGACCCGGCACACACAGGGGAAGCTGGTGAGGGTGACGCTCGGAAGAGTGTTTGACGTCGCGGTGGACGTGCGCCCCGGAAGCCCGACCTGTGGCAGGTATGTCGGGGTGGAACTGGACGCGGACAAGAAGCAGATGTTCTGGATTCCCCCGGGCTTTGCGCACGGGTTTCTGGTGATGAGCGACCAGGCCGTTTTTACGTATAAGTGCACGGATGTCTATGACCCGGCGGCAGAGGGCGGCATCCCCTGGAATGACGAGAGCCTCGCCATTGAATGGCCGAAGCTGGATTGTGAATACAAGACCAGCGAAAAAGACGGCAAACACCCCCGCTTTAAGGAACAGGATTTCTCCTGGGCTGAGAAGTGGCTGGCCTGATTCCCTGTGTTGACGTCTGAATTCCCCTGACGGGGCCCATCCCGGTGAGCCTCTGCTCTCTGTTGCTACGTCCGTGGGGTCCGGGGACTTTCGGGCTGAACAGCATCCATTTCCGGACAGAGTTTGCCCTCTCCCTTTGCGGAAGGGTGGCAGGCTCGCGGTGTCCATATCGTTTGCGCTATAATCCTGCGTGAAAAAAATGCGGAATTCCGCAAAAAAAACAGATATAACGGTGGGCCCTGCTGGTGAAAACCGGCAGGGCCCAGGTCATTTGCACCTGAAGCTTATTGCGCGGACTATTGTACATTATCTGAAGCTGCGGAGCGTAGGGCCCCAGCTTGGGAAAGAGCAAAATCTCCGGGGTGACTGCCGGCCTTCGGGCCCATGCCAAAATTGCTCAACGGCTCCTCCTTGCCACCCCCCTTTTCTTCCTCTGAATACATTTCATATATGGTGGGGAAATATCAGTCCGGCTTTTCGTCCCCACGCCCCAACCTATAGAGACGTCAGCCCTGCATATCGATGTCGGAAAATGAGCGATGAATTATAAAAACGGAATATTTTATATCGAAAACAATGTTCATATTGACAAAACTTAGCTGAGTGGTATTATAATTGTACTTGCTGAGGGGGGGGCAGTGATGAGGGATGTTATTGTAAGGCTGGCAGGCATTACTATTCAGAACTTCAAAAATGTGGTGAAGGGCACGCTGTCCTTTGAAAATAACAGGAAAGATTATAAGTCCAGTATCCTTGGTTTGTATGGGCAGAATGGCTCTGGTAAAACTGCTTTGATTGAGGCAATGGAACTTCTTCAGCATATTCTTTGTGGAAGACCTGTTCCGGCAAAATTTGCGGATTTTATTAATGTGGATAGTGAAACGGCTGCATTAGCATATGAATTTGAAATTCAGCTGCCACAGGGAACCTATAACGTAAGCTACGAAGCTTCTTTTAAGAAAGAAAAAGATACAATCGCTCAGAATACTGAGCAGACAGCAAACGATGAGAACCAGTATCGCGTAGTGATTTTTAATGAAGTCGTTAAGACCCTGATTCTTTCAACAACTGGGAAGAATCGTATTGGTAAGCTGATCGATACCGATACCGATGAGGTTTTTCTTCCGAGACCTAAGGTGCCTTTGCTCGTTGGAAGGAAAAAAGAAACAAAGACAAATCTGTTGGTAGCCAGGAAATTGACCGAGGCGTCTTCCCGTTCTTTTATTTTCTCCAGGGAATTATTGACAGCAATTCGAGAGCAGGTAAAAAAAAGCACAGATGAAGAACTTTTGTTTTATTCTGCTTTGCTTGAGGCCCTTGTAAAGTTTGGAAACATGGAATTGTTTGTGGTGAATACCACTAATTCCGGTTTGATCAGCTTAAATGCGCAGCCTCTCATGTTCAAATTTGAAGGTAAAAATATGGGGGCAATCGGAACGGTTATGCTTCCGCTGGAGACTCCGGTGGTGATCCCGCAGAAAATGCTGGGCGTGGTTAAGGAAATTATCCGGAACATGAATATTGTTTTGAAGCAGATTATTCCCGGGCTTACAATCAGTGTCAAAGAACTGGGAACACAGCTCATGGATGGGGAGCAAATTGGGGCGCGAATCCAGCTGATGTCCAGAAAGAACAGCAAAGAGATCGCACTGAAGCATGAGTCTGAGGGTATTAAGAAAATCATATCTATTCTTCAGCTTTTGATAGTGGTTTATAACCAGTCATCCATCACTGTGGCGGTTGATGAGCTTGATTCGGGGGTGTTTGAGTATTTGCTGGGTGAACTCCTCAGAATCATTTCTGAAAAGGGAAAAGGTCAGCTTATCTTTACCTCCCATAATCTCAGACCTTTGGAAACGTTGGATAAAGGCTTTATCGCTTTTACAACCGTGAATCCGAAGCACAGGTATATCCGTTTCAATAATGTCAAGGAGAATAACAATCTTCGTGATTTCTATTATCGTGACATTATGCTGGGTGAACAAAATGAAATGGTATACGAACCAACAAATAACGCGGAAATCTCCTTTGCATTCCGAGAGGCAGGCAAAGCGATTGGCTCGTAAGAAGATTGTATTTGTTATTGTGGAAGGCCCTTCTGATGAGGAAGCACTGGGGCTGTTTTTCAATCGTATCTATGACAAAAGTTCTGTACATGTGCATATAGTCCATGGTGATTTAACGACGATGAATGGAAACATCAGGAACAGAATTGCAGATGCGGTTCGGGAATACGCAAATTCGACTCACTTAAAAAAAACAGACTTTCAGGAGGTCATTCATATCGTTGATATGGATGGCGCCTACATTCCTGACAGCGCAGTGATTGGGGACTCAGCCGCAATTGACCCGGTATACAATACCACAGAGATACGCACCTGTAATCCAGATGGGATTAAGTGTCGGAACGAACAGAAGCGAAAGAATCTTGATGTAATCAGTTCACTTCTTTTTGTGTGGGGAGGAGTGCCCTACCAGGCGTATTATATGTCGTGTAACCTGGAGCATGTTCTGTATAATAAACTGAATTGTACTGACCAGGAAAAAGAGAACAATGCATTTGCTTTTGCGAAAAACTATAAGGATAATGTGCCTGGTTTTGTATCTTTTATCGCAGATTCTGATTTTTCTGTCCCCGGGACTTATCTTGAATCCTGGACGTTCATAAAGCAAGATAAGCATTCTTTGGAAAGATATACAAACCTTGGTATTTGCTTAAGACCGGAGAAAGAGGAGGCTGAGGGTGAAGCGGGTTCACAGCAGAAGATTTAAGCTCAAAAATATGTATATATGTGACATTTTCTCAGGACTCTGACCTGGTGACAATATCACAGAACAGTGACACCGGTCTTCCCCGCTCCTTGACATCCATGAGAGGATGCTCTATACTTCCTCCATGTTTTAGTTTTTGCGGGAGATGGAATGAATGAACCTTAACGTCTGCGCCCTGAGGGGCATTTGCTTTGATTACAGCATGATGATGTGCATGTGCGGTTTGTGCATGCATAAGATTTGTGCTGTTCGCTAAAAGACGTTAAGACCTTACGTTTTTGCAGATATGGAGCGGGGAGCGCGAAAAAAGCAGCTCCCCGTTTTTTTTATTGCCACAAGCTGGGTATCGACACCTGTCCTGGCACAGGGGGTTATGTCGAAATAGGAGGAACAGGATTTGATTGAGCTTGAACATGTAACGAGGACCTTTTGTTCAGTCCCGGACAAGCCGCCGGTCACGGCGGTGAACGATGTGTCCCTGACGGTGAACGACGGGGATATTTTCGGCATCATCGGGTTCTCCGGTGCGGGGAAGTCCACCCTCGTCCGGTGCATCAACCTTCTGGAGCGGCCGGACTCGGGTTCCGTGAAGATTGACGGCGTGGAGATGACGGCGCTGAAGCCCCGGGACCTCTATCGGGCACGGCGGAAGATCGGGATGATCTTTCAGCAGTTTAACCTCATGCCCTCCCGCACGGTGGGCCAGAACGTGGCCTATCCCCTGAAGGGCAGCGGGCTGACGCGTCAGCAGCAGCAGCAGAAGGTGCGGGAGCTTCTGGATCGGGTGGAGATTGGGGACAAGGTGGACGCCTATCCCTCGGAGCTGTCCGGCGGGCAGAAGCAGCGCGTGGCCATTGCCCGGGCCCTGGCCAACGACCCCACCATTCTGCTCTGCGACGAGGCGACCTCAGCCCTGGATCCCCAGACGACGGGAGCTATCCTCCGTCTGCTGAAGGACCTAAACCGCAGCCTTGGCCTGACGATGGTGGTCATCACCCATGAGATGGAGGTCGTCAAGACGATATGCCGCCGGGCGGCCGTGATGGACAAGGGAGAGATTGTAGAGTCGGGCAATATTCTGGACATCTTCTCCGAGCCGCAGCACCCCATGACGAAGAACTTCGTCCGCACCACGTCCCATCTTTCCAAGCTGGACGATCTGATTCGCGAGGGCTCTCCGATGGTGCGGCTGCGGGAGGGAGAGGTGCTGGCGCGGCTGACCTACTACGGCCAGACGGAGATATCAGAGCCCCTTATCGCCTCGGCGTCCCGGAAGTTCGATCTGGATCTGAACATCATCCTGGCGGACGTGGAAGTTGTGGCGGACTCCATGATCGGCGGAACGGTGGTCATCTTCCAGGGCGACTCAGCCAGAATAGACGGCGCCCTTCAGTATATGAGGGACAAGAACGTGAAGGTAAAGGTGATAAAGGATGCAAGAATCCCTGCTTGAGTTTCTGAAGGCGTGGCTGCCGAACCTGATGAAGCGGCTGCCTGAGTTCTGGAAGGCCACGTGCGACACGCTCCTGATGGAGGTGTGGGCGGGCTCCATCTGCTTCGCCCTGGGGCTGGTGTTTGGCATTGTCCTGACGGTGACGAAGCCGGATGGGATTATGGAGAACCGCCCGGTCTATCAGACGCTGGACAAGATCATCAACCTGTTCCGCTCCATCCCCTTCATCATTTTGCTGACGGCGCTGATGCCGCTGTCGCGCCTCATCATGGGGACGGCCATCTACGTCCGGGGCGTCATTGTGCCGCTGGTGTTTGGCGCGACGCCGTTCTTCTCCCGCCAGGTGGAGTCTGCCCTGGCGCAGACGGACAAGGGGCTTATCGAGGCGGCGCTGTCCATGGGCTCCAGCCCCATGGAGATTATCTTCCGGGTGTATCTGCGGGAGAGCGTGGCCCCCATCGTGCGGGCCATCACCATCACCACCATCAGCCTGCTGGGCCTGACGGCCATGGCGGGGGCGGTGGGCGCCGGCGGGCTGGGGGACTTCGCCATCCGCTACGGGCATGACCGCAACATGGTGGACATCACCTGGGTGACGGTGGTTGTGCTGGTCATCGCGGTGAGCATTGTTCAGTGGCTTGGCGACAGGCTGGCACGGAAACACACTCATTAGCCGCTTTTGCCCCGCCCGCGGGTGCGGGGCTCCGAATAGACATTGCCGCGCAGCGCGGCAGAAAGGTGGTTTTATACCATGAAGAAAGTGTTATTGGCAGTTGTCCTTGTTCTGGCGGTGGCTTTTGTGGCGCTGCCCCTTTCCCAGCGGGGGGCGCAGGCGGCTCAGACGGTGCGCCTGGGCGTGACGGGGAGCGTTTATGACGATATGTGGGCCCCAGCGAAGGCAATCCTGGCGAAGGAGGGCATTGAGCTTGAGGTGGTGCAGTTCACGGACTACGTGACGCCCAACCGTGCCCTGGATGACGGGGATATCGACCTCAACGGCTTCCAGCATCAGATTTACTTCAAGGATGAGCTGGACAACCGCGGCTACAAGCTGACGAACATCGCCAACACGTTCGTCGTGCCGCTGAACCTGTACTCTGAGAAGATCAAGACCGTGGCGGAGATCAAGGATGGCGATATCATCGCCATTCCCAACGACCCCACCAACGGCGGCCGGGCCATCAAGGTGCTGGCGGGCGCGGGGCTCATCAAACTGCGCGATGGCGCGGGCTTCAACCCCACGAAGGACGACATCGCGGAGTACCCGGTCAAGATCAAGATTGAGGAGCTGGCGGCGAACATGATCCCCTCCGCTCTGCCGGACATCACGGCGGGCATCATCAACGACACCTACGCGCTGGACTACGGCCTGAAGGCCGAGGACGCGGTGTTCAAGGACACCAGCCTCAACCAGAGGGAGTACTGGAATCTGCTGGCGGCGCGGACGGCGGACCTGGCCGACCCCGCGAAGGTGGAGCTCTATGGGAAGGTCGTGAAGGCGTACCAGAGCCCGGAGACGAGGAACCTTCTTGAGAAGGAGCTTCAGGGCGGATTCTTCCTGCCGGTGGGCTGGGACGAGGACCTTCTGGCCCCGTTTAAGAAGTAGTGACGGAGATGACAGCGGACGCCGGGTGACCGGCGTCCGTTTCTTTATCGGAGGTTCCGACATGACGGTGGCGAATGAGAAATATCAAAAACTGCGGGAATATCTCGCCGGGCTGGGCAGCGCGGCGGTGGCGTTCTCCGGCGGTGTGGACTCGACCTTTCTTCTGAAGGCGGCGCAGGATGCGCTGGGGGATAAGGCCCTCGCCGGGAAGGGACCTGCGGTCCTTGCCGTCACGGTTTCGTCCTGCTTTGTCCCGGAGAGTGAGCTG
>JAIKZX010000188.1 GCA_024681935.1 Fretibacterium sp. | reverse complement strand
AACAGGACGGCCAACCTTGTTGCCTGGGTGGGCAACGCCCGCTTCGGCGAAGGGGGCACAGGTTGGGTAGACTGCGGGCGCGCCCAACGCTCTCCCGGTTCAACTCTTAAGCCATTCGCCTACCTTTCTGCAGTCGAGCAGGGGTATTTGACGGCCTCGTCTTTGCTGGCAGACACGTCCATTGCCTTTTCAGGGCGAGCGCCGCGCAACTTCGATCTGCAATACCGGGGGGCCGTTACCGCCCGCGTGGCTCTGTCCGAATCCCTCAATGCGCCAGCCGTGCGCGTGCTGCGTATGGCCGGCCCGGACCGCGTCCTTCAGCTCCTGAGGGATGCGGGCCTGAACCATCTGACTCAGCCGATTTCCTACTATGGAGATTCCCTCATTCTTGGCGGCTGCGAGGTTACCCTTCTTGAAGAGCTTGAGGCTTTTACTGCTCTGGCCGCTCTGGGTGCACATCGCCCCCTTTCCTTTGTAGAGGGTCCACTTCCTCCTGAAACCCGAATCGCTTCGGAGGCGGGCTGCTGGATTATCTGCGACATCCTGAACCACCGTGGGCCGCTGGCGCTCTTCACACGGGGCACTCTGGGACAGAAGTGGCAGGTGGCACTCAAGACTGGAACATCCTACGGACTCCGCGATGCCTGGACCGCCGCCTGGACACCGGAGTTCACGACGGTCGTCTGGGTCGGGGCACCGGATGGAGAATCGTGGCCTGGGCTGGTGGGAGCCCGCGCGGCCGCCCCCGTGGCCCTGAGGATACTGCGTGCTGTCTCCCCACATTCCACCTGGTACAACAGGCCTAACGGTTTAGTGCTGCGGCAGGTTTGTACACTCTCCGGGCGCACTCCCACGGCGGCCTGCCCCACAACACAGCTTGATTGGGCCCTCGAAGGCATCACAAGAACCACACCATGCACCATGCACACCCTCAAACAGGGGCGTTCCACTGTTCTTTGGCCCACGGAACTGGGGGGCAACGCGCCTCATTCCAGCAGTCTGTCAACCCGGCGAGGGAACCTCACCATCACCTCTCCTATTGCCGGTGCTACCTATCTTACCGCGCCATTTGACCTTCAACGAAGGCTCCCTATGCGGGCAGAGGGCGCGATAGAACGCATATGGTGGTATCTGGACGGACGATATATCGGGACCTCCCTGCCCAATGAGACTTTCTTTCATCCTGTCCCCGACGGCACGCATATTATTGGAGCTACGGATAAGGAGGGCCGAAGTACCTCCACGATGGTTCGGGTCGCTACGCCCGGCCAGAGCGAGAAGCCTCAGCCGCTGATATAAAAAGACGTGGGGGCTCGCGATGTGGCTGCCCCCACTTTTTTTACAGCAGAAAGTGATTAGCGGTCCTACTTCTTCGCCGGGAGGTCGTTGAGGAACCCCTGAAGCGTCTCCTTTGTGATATGCTGCATGACGACAATATGCGAGAGGTCGCCGCCCAGCCGGTCGTCGTGGTCCGGGGCCAGAGCATACTTCGTCACCACCTCGCTGGACGGACGCTTGAAATACACCGTGTTGGAGAGCGGCTGCTCCAGCCATGCGGGCCAACCTTTCGCGTCCAGCTTCTCCTTGAGCCACACCGCATTCTCCAGAATCTGCTCCGCCTGTTCGGTAAAGCCCTTTTCCCCGACGTGCTGGATAAGCCACCACAGCTTCAGCGGCGCAACGGCGGAGCGGGAGCAGTTAATCATGGGCATGCTGCCGTTCAGGTACGTGACCTGATAGGGATTCTGGTTATCCATGACCTCGCTCGTCGTGAGGAAGAAGCCCGCCGGTTCATCCATACCGAAGAACTTGTGGCCGCTGACCGCGATGGAGTCAAAAGGCTGCACCTTGCGGTTCACCGCGTCCCGGAACTTCGTGTAGGGCAGGTAGCCGCCGAACAGCGCGGCGTCCACATGGCGGTAAACAACGATGGAGGGATGTTTCGCCAAAACGGCATTCAGCCCCTCCTGATCGTCGACGCCGCCCTTGAACGTCGTTCCCATAGCGTAGACCATCAGCGCCGGGCGGTCCGGCACCAGGGCCTTCTCCAGTTCCTCCGGGATCATGCGGCCGTGAACATCGGCGGGGATGAGCCGCAGCTCCAGATTTTGCAGGTCCGCCAGCCGCATGTTCGAGTAATGCGCGGCGTCGGACACATAGACGATGGGCTTCTGCTTTGTCTTTTTCTCCAGGTACTTGGAGCCGAAGTAAATGCCGTGGTCGTTTCCGTCCGTGCCGCTGAAGGTGACGATACCCCAAAGGTTGTCCTTGTCAAAGCCATACAAGGGGCCGAAGAACTCAATGACCTCGCGCTCAAAATCCAGGGTGTTCAGATAGTCCTCCTCCGAGTGGAACGGATCCCCGGCATTATTCACCATCACGGAGCAAACCCCATTGTCGATGTACCAGCGGTAAAAATCCCTGAGCTGGATGTCGTGGTTCACGGGATAGCCCAACATACGCGTTTTTTGCTCCCGGATACTGGCGGCGAGACGGTCAAGACTTGCCGGTTCCCTGGGGCCCGCCGCCGCCCCGCAGGCCGCCAGCAGCAGCGCCGCCGCGGCCAGCAAAGCCAAAATTTTCCGCTTAAAACCCAAGAACATTCCCTGCTTCATGATAGAACACCTCCATATAATATGGGGAAATCCGGAGCGCCGGGTCACCCGTGATGTTAATAGCCCTGTCCATTTTGTTTAGTATTATACCTGTACGATATGTAATAGGCCAATAAGGGCTAAAAGAGGCCTCGGGTATGGGGTTGGCGACGATCAGGATTTCTGTTCCAAAGAATAACGGTTCCATGCCTTCCTGAAATACATGTACAGCTTACCTCTGAACAGCGTCCAGCTTTTTCCCTCTCCGTGTCCAGCTTTATCTTACCATTTCAATGAAACTCAATAAAACTTCAGACGTTATCGTCATGTTTGCACAACTATCAGGTGGTTTAGGTAGATACCGTTTTATCCAGCAGGTACTTAGGAATATCAAAACCAACCTTTGCAGCTACATCGCGGACGCTTTTGATTTTATTTTCCACCACCCATTTGTTACCGTTGAGCGTGATTTT
>JAIKZX010000152.1 GCA_024681935.1 Fretibacterium sp. | reverse complement strand
ATATACTCATCTTTTGTAAGAGCGCGAAGCACTTTAGCAGTGGGGGAGACGAGTTCCCCCTCGGCATTCCATTCCTGGAGGGAATGGACCTCCACGTTGGAGCCGCCGATGAAAGAGGCAATCAGAGCCAGCCAGGGCTGTGTCACCGTTACTGACAAAGCTGCCGGCCAGGCCGTATAGGGGCAGGCAAAAACGAGAAGGAGTATAAAGAGGGGCAGGGTAATGGCCCTGAACCCATGTCTTCTCATTCTGCCTCCTCTTTCCTGAGAGCCTCAAGGAGCAGGGACGCAGCGGCGGACTCGGCTCCCTTGCGTGTCGCCCCGGAGGCAGTGTGTTCAACGCCGTTTGCCCGTACCCTGACCTGAAAGACAGGGGCGTGGGATGGGCCGGTGACGCCGGCCAACTCATAACGGGGCAGTGGAAGCTCGTGGGCCTGTAGCCATATCTGCAGCTGGGATTTAGGGTCGAGGACGGCTGCACGGATCTCAGTTTCGTGGAGAATCAGTCTATGGATTACCTGCTCTGCTGCGGATACGCCGCCGTCCAGGCAGACAGCCCCCAGCAGTGCCTCCACAGCGTCCTCGCATATAGAGGAGGGAAGAGCCCCATCCTTCATGGAATTACCGTGCAGAATCAGTCCGGGAATCCCAAGGACGTCCGCCTTCCGCGTCAGCGAGGCCCCGCAGACGAGTTCCGCACGCATGCGGGTAAGCTCGCCCTCCGGCGCTTCCGGGTACATCTGATAGAGTGCTCTGGCGACAATAAACCCCAGCACGGAGTCCCCCAGAAACTCAAGACGCTCATTGTTGATGGACAGCCCGTGTTCGTTGGCAAAGGAAGAATGGCAGAGGGCCTCCTCAAGAAGCCCTCTGTCGTTGAATTTATAGCCCAGCGTGTCCTGAAGCGCGTCCAGATCACGGGCCTCGACATGTGCCCTCTCCTGTACGGAAAGTATGGCGCTAGATATAGCGCTGGAAAGCGAGGACGCCATTGTGCCCGCCAAAACCAAAGCTGTTCACAAGAAGCCGGTCAACCTTCCGGTTTATGCCGCTGCCCGTGGAGATATTCAGCTCGCCGCATTCAGGGTCCGGGGTTGTGTAGTTGAGAGTGGGATGGATGAAGTTCTCCTCAATGGCCTGAAGGGAGGCGATGACCTCAAGTCCTCCCGCAGCCCCCAGACAGTGACCAATCATGGACTTCGTTGAGGTCACAACGACATCCTTGGCGTGTTCCCCAAAGACATCGTTGATCATGTGGGATTCCATCTTGTCGTTCAGGCCCGTGGAGGTCCCGTGAGCGTTGATGTAGTCTACCTGCTCTGGCTTCCAACCTGCCATCTCCATGGCGTGTCGGGTTGCAAAGGCCGCTCCCTTTGCCTCCGGGTCCGGTGCGGTGATGTGTCCCGCATCGCAGGAAGTGCCGTAGCCAACAAACTCGCCATAGATGTGTGCGCCGCGGGCCAGTGCGTGGCTTAATTCCTCCAACACGACGACTCCCGCGCCCTCTCCCATCACAAAGCCGTCGCGGTCCTTGTCAAAGGGACGGCTGGCCGTCTCCGGGGAGTCCATGCGGGTGGAGAGGGCCTTCATTGAAGCAAAACCAGCAATGCTGATGGCCCGGAGCGCTGCCTCCGTTCCACCGGCGATGATGACGTCCGCGTCGTCCCTCACGATGGTGTGATACGCCTCGCCCATGCTGTGCAACGACGTGGCGCAGGCTGTGACGACACAGAGGTTGGGGCCCTTGGCGCCCAGCACAATGGCAACATAGGCTGTGGACATGTTGCTGATCATCATGGGGATAAAATACGGGCTCACGCGCCTGGACCCTTTCTCCATCATTGTCTTGAAATTGTTGAAGGAGGTCTCAATTCCTCCCTGGCCCGTTCCAATGTAAACGCCCAGGCGGTAGGGATCGATTGCGGTTGTGTCCAGTCTTGCATCTTCAACAGCCATCTTTGCCGCTGCGACAGCAAATTGAATGGCTCGGTCGGAACGCTTCGCCTCCTTGCCCGGCATCCAGCGGGTGGGGTCGAAGTCCTTAATCTCTGCACCAAACGTCACAGGACAGTCCCCTAGCTCAAATGTAGTGATGGGGCCAATCCCGTTTCTTCCTTCGTGCAGGGCTTTCCAATAGTCTTCGCGGCCCAGGGCGATGGGGCTGACTGGCCCCAGACCGGTCACAACAACTCTCCTTTTATTTGTCAAGGTTTATCACTCCTGAATCTATGTTCCAGCGCGATTAGCAAAAGACAGGAAACCGCGCGTGCTATCCTGAAACAAGGGGGAAGGTATTTGCTCCCCTCCTTCCCCCTGGTTGGGCCAAAATTTTATTCCTCGACCCCGATTTTGCTCAGCGTGTAGTTCATCGCCTCACCGACCGACGTCAGTTTCTCTGCGTCCTCGTCGGGGATCTCGATATCAAACTCCTCCTCAATCCCCATAATCAGCTCCACGATGTCCAGAGAGTCCGCCCCAAGATCCTCAACAAAAGTCGCCTCGGGAACGATCTGATCCTCCTCCACGTCCAGGCGGTCGGTGATAATTTCCTTCAGCCTGGCAAGCACTTCTTCTTTCTTCATACCGTTCACCTCCCTCCGCACTGACAAAACATCGAATATAATTAACACATAGTCATGCCGCCGTCAACAGCCAAAACCTGCCCTGTGATATATGAGCTTTCCTCACGGGCGAAAAAGGCAACGGCGCGCGCAACGTCTTCGGGAGCTCCAATGTGCCCAGCAGGGATCTGGGCTGCGATGACGGCCTTCACGTCGTCCTTCAGGACTTCCGTCATGCTCGTGTCAATGAAGCCTGGGGCAACAGCGTTAGCGGTGATTCCGCGGGCGGCGTACTCCCGCGCGATGGACTTAGTGAAGCCAATCAGCCCCGCCTTTGAAGCAGCGTAGTTTGCCTGGCCCGCGTTGCCCGTGAGCCCTACCACAGAGGAGATTGTGACAATACGGCCCCATCTGGCCCTGGCCATATCGCGCAGAGCCTCCTTAGTGCAATAGAAAGCGGAGTTCAGGTTGGTGGACAGAACGGCGTCCCAGTCCTCCGGTTTCATGCGCATCAGCAGTGTGTCGCGGGTGATGCCCGCGTTGTTTACCAGAACTCCAACGGGGTCCAGCGCCTCTCGGACCTTCCTGAAGAGCTCTTCGGCCTGCTTACTGTCCGACACATCAGCCTGAAAAGCTCCCGCCCGGACGCCCAGTGCCTCAATTTCTTTCACCAGGGCCTCCGCTGCCTCAGCGCTGTGGTTGAAGTTTACGGCTACGTCAAAGCTATTTCGGGCCAGCTCAAGGGCAATGGCCCGGCCGATTCCCCGGGCCGCACCCGTAACTAACGCCAGCCTTGCCATTACGCCTCACCTCTCAATAATTTAGCCAGTGTCTCCAGCGTATCGGGAATCCCGGCCGCCTTTTGTGTCAATCCCTTGCGGCAGCGCTTGATGAGCCCGCACAGCACCTCGCCAGGACCAAGCTCCAGGAACGTGTCCACCCCGTTGTCTGCCATATAGACCACGGAATCCTCCCACAACACGGGACTGAAGGTCTGCTCGTAGAGGGAAGCACGAATGGCGTCTGCCGCCGTGACAGGCTTTGCGCTCACGTTTGCGACAACGGGCCATTTGGGGTCAGCCCATTCGCATTTTTCAAACTCGGACTTCAGCTTCTCCGCTGCAGGGATCATCAGGCGGCTGTGGAACGGAGCAGAGACGTTAAGCCGCACGGCCTTGCGCGCACCCTTAGTCTTTGCCAGAGTTGACGCCTTGTCAACGAACTCCGCCACACCGGAAATGACCACCTGTCCGGGGGAGTTGAAGTTTGCTGCCTGGCACTCCCCATTGGGTGCAGCCTCTGCGCAGATGGCACGGATATCGTCCGCACCAAGTCCCAAAATCGCGGCCATGGCCCCTACACCCTCCGGGGTGGCTTCCTGCATCCATTGACCCCGCTTGTTCACGAGCCGCACTGCATCCCGGAATGACAGCGTTCCCGCCGCTACCAGCGCTGTGTACTCACCTAAACTGTGCCCCGCCGTAAAGGCCGGAGCCAGTGGCACTCCCATATCATCCTGAAGGGCCCGCAGCGCAGCAATACTCACTGTCATGATGGCGGGCTGAGCGTTGGCCGTCAGGGTCAGCTCCCCCTCCGGCCCGTTGAATATCAGTTCCGTCAGGTGTGAGGACAGCGCGTCGTCTGCCTCCTCAAAGACACTCTTAGCAGAGGGAAAGGCATCGAAGAGCTCCCTGCCCATTCCCACCTGCTGGGCCCCCTGACCGGGAAAACATAATGCGTATTTCAAACGGATACCTCCTGAATAATTCTGTGTTTTTATTTGTGTGACTCCTGCTTTTTGGGAAAATCAATGACATTTCCCGTTTCTTGATGAGTCCATTCCGTCATTATAACTTGTGCTTCATCAATAATAGTGTTTAACAAGCCCTGTAAATTGTTATCCCCATTCTCTGCCAGGAATCGATTTGCGGCTTCTCCCAAACGGGGATAGAACCCAAATTTATTGTCAAAATTAATATAATCCCTGCACGCGTCTTTAAGGGCATAAACCAGCGCTGACACTTCATACGCATGTTTTGTTATGACATAAATATCTCCATCATGAGGCTTGGGACGCGGCCTGAGTTCTACAACAAGATTTGCCCCACCCCATGTCTGTTTTTTGCCATTCTTGTCACATACTATGTCAATCCCATTGTGACTGACCTGTTCTCTGATGTTCTCGATAACCTCCTTCACATTGGCCATTGTAATCCTCCTCAAACGACTATTAAGATATCTTTCACTCTGTATCACAAGCTCCGGCAATGTTTCCCAGAATCGTGCGAGCCCCGCTGAACAGTTCCTCGATAATCTCCCGGGCAGGTTGAATCCTGTGGACCATTGCGGCGCTCTGTCCGGACATGAGCGAGCCCCAATCCGTGTCGCCGTCAACGACGGCAGCCCTGAGCTTTCCCGTACCCAGCGCTTCAATCTCCGATGCGGGGGCGCCCTCTGCCTCCAGACGTTCAAACTCCGCCGTCAGTTTGTTGCGAAGACAGCGAACGGGATGTCCCAGGCTCTGGCCTGTGACGGCTGTGCTGCGGTCCCGCGCGTCAAGGACAGCCTGTTTGTAGTTCGGGTGGACAGTGCACTCATCGCAGCAGATAAAGCGCGTACCAACCTGAATGCCCTCGGCTCCCAGCGCGAAAGCTGCGGCCACGCCGCGTCCGTCCGCCACGCCGCCCGCAGTGATGACGGGAATCTTAACTGCCTCGGTGATCTGGGGCGTCAGAACCATCGTGGTGAGCTCCCCGATGTGCCCACCAGCCTCCATGCCTTCGGCCACCACCGCGTCCGCGCCTTGCTTCTCCACGCGACGCGCCTGGGTGACGGACGCCACCACTGGGATGACGATGGTGCCCAGGGGCTTCAGCCTCTCCAGCACCTTGCCGGGACTGCCCGCACCTGTCGTCACCACGGGGATGCGGTGTTTTGCAGCAAGTTCCAGTGCATCAGGAGCTGTGGGGGACATCAGCATGATATTGAGTCCAAAAGTTTTTTTGCCGCCAGTCAGTTCTTTTGCCTTCAATATCTCCTGTTCCAGAATATCCGCCGGGGTCGCACCCGCTGCAATAATGCCTACGCCGCCACCGTTGCTCACGGCTGCGGCCAGGGAGGCGTTGGCCACCCACGCCATCCCTCCCTGAAGCAGAGGATATTCCGTTCCCAGCAACTTGCACACTCGGTTATTTTTAATCATGATGCCACCTCACTCAGATGACTTGCTCTGTATGCGACGGTTCCGTGTCCAACTCCGCCTGTATCTGCCCCACGCCATCCTCCTCAATAAACCTTCGTGCTGCGGAGATTGCACTCAGGATGGCGGGCTCCTTTGAGCGGCCGTGAGCTTTCAGGACAGCCCCCTTGACGCCGAGAAGCGGCGCACCACCGTACTTCTCATAGTTAAAGCGTGTCCATAGCAACTTCACCGTCGGGGCCATAAAGATCATTCCCGTCTTGGCCAGCAGAGACTTCTTCACTTCGTCCGTCAGCAGGGACTTGAGCCCCTGCATAATCCCCTCAGCCAGCTTCAGAGCCACGTTGCCTGTGAAGCCGTCGCACACAATCACGTCCGACTGGCCCCACACGATATCGTTGCCCTCGGTATAGCCCTTGAAGTTCAGGACACTCTTCATCAGCAGGTCCCGCGCACCGGCCACGCACTCGTCCCCTTTAATCTCCTCCGTCCCATTGGAGAGAAGCGTCACCTCAGGATCTGTGACCTTCAGTATCTTCCGGGAGTAAACACTGCCCATCAGTGCAAACTGGTATAAATTTTCTGGTTTGCACCGGACAGTAGCTCCCATATCCAACATAAAGGAAGGACGCTCAATAGTAGGAAGAGCTGTCCCCAGAGCTGGCCGGTCAATGCCGGGCAGACGTCCCACGATAAGAACTCCGCCTGCAACAATGGCCCCGGTATTGCCTGCGGATATAAAACCCTGGGCTTCCCCGCTCCTCACCATTTCCATCGCCAGCTTCATGCTGGAGTGATGTTTTTTTCGGATAGCCACAACAGGATGTTCGTCCATCCCAATAACCTCTGAGGCATGGACAACCCGTATCCGTGACCGAACCTCCGGAGGAACAGGTTCCAGGATGGTGTGAATCTTATTTTCATCCCCTGTCAGAATAATCTCTATGTCAGGAAAGGTCCGGCAGGCTTCGGCTGCCCCCATACATATTGCGTGCGGGGCGTTATCTCCTCCCATTGCGTCCACTGCTATGGTAATTTTCTTCATTATTATCTCGCCTCATTTTAGCGCCAGGGCGCCCTGACTTGGCGACCGCAACATTAGACGGACGCTATCTTCCTAGCATGGCAGTATAACGATGAGCGGCACTTCGCGTCAAGGGGGGAATATCTCACCTTGACGCGATGGGTGCTGCAACCATAGCGCGTGCCAGCATATCCGCAGCCTCAGCGCGGGTGACGGGCCGGCCGAAACGAAACTCCGGGTCCTTTTTATAGACCTCCAGTATGCCCAGAGTGCCCAGCACGTCCACTGACGAAGTATTACGGTTTTTCGATGCGCGGAAGGGAGACCGGCTCCCCCTGGGGGCGGGGGCATCGGTCAGCGAGAACCCATCGCACAGCCATTGAACAAAATCGCCGCGGGAGATAAAGACATCTAGTTTATCCTTGACTAAATCCATGGCGGGCAGGCCCAGAACTGCACGCGCACGTCCAATCATTTCGGCGGCGTCTTGCCTTGAGACCAGGTCATTGACACCGAACACTCCCTTGTCGTCTCCCTTGATAATCGCCATCGCCAGGACGGGGTCGTCAAGGTCAGTGATGTTGTAGGACGGCGCGTGAGGAAATTTCTCCGGTGGGATTAAGCCGTAGAGATTGGATATCTGAATAGCTTTACTGGCAAAGTGCTCTGGTGGAACATCCGAGTACTTGCACAGGGAAAGAATGACCCCCGCATTGAGAAGGACCCACTGCACGTGGACAGGAGGAACGTCGCGGAGCCGCAGGCCCTCCCGGACGGAGAGGGCTGCCAAAGCTCCCGCGGCCTGCCCCGTCATCATGCAGATGGGCTGAAGTCGAAGGGCCCCGGCAGTGAGCCGGGACATGGAGAGGTTCTTCTCCGCTGCAAGAAGACCCTCCGTGTCCTTGGGGATAAGGATGCGCATGGGTACCTGAAAAGGTCCCCTTGGCCGGTTGATCTGTGCGGAGGCTGCCCTCTCCTCAAGCTGCCATTCCATGTCCGAGTCCGTGGCCGCCCCGTGCAGATCAAGAATATACCCTCCAATAGCGATGGCGTCAGGGAACTCGTGACTGGTCTGTCCGTCGCGATAGCTCAGGGAGTTTTTAAGCAGCTCTGCGGAGGTCAGCGTGTAATCCCCAATGGCGCGGCGGGATTCCCGGACATAAGGGATTGGGGGCATGTGCCTGACAATTTCCTGCCACTCTCTTGGAAGGTCTGCAGCCACCGCGGGGAGGGTGTCCTGATATTCGTCGTTCGCCACGGACCAGTTTTCGCCCAGCTCGTTTTGCATATAGTAGATAAAGTGAAGTGTTTTAATCAGGGCGTCCCGCTCAACCTGCGCCCTGAGCGCCGGGTCCTCAAGGTACGCCACGGGAAGCCCGCGCCGACCTTCCCAGCTATAGGTTCCGGGGTAATCGTTGCCCCAGTTGACGCCGGTCTTGGTGATTCGGGACCAGCTCTCGCGGCTGCCGGCATCGTACCCCCAGGGGGTCGACGAGTCGGGAAGCCCGCGGTAAGCGTTGTGTGAGACGAAGTTGACGGGGGTTGCGACAGGGTAGACGTTACGGAAATTTGCGCCGTCCTTCGTGACGTAGCTCTCGTAGTTCCGTTTTGCCAGGTCGTATCCGGGGAGAGGAGTCAAGGGGCGCAGGTGGGAAGGGACGCCGCCAGGATACTTCCTTATGACAGCGACCCACGTGATGTCCTGAATCATGGCTTCAGAGCTAATGAAGGGGGAATAGGTATTTCCGGCGCGGTAAGCCGCCTGCGCCAGAGGCAGCATATCTCCGTACTCTGTCGCGTCAATCAGCACCTTACAGATGATCTTATACGTTCCGTTCGGGGTCTTGACTGTGACTCCGTGAATCTGTTTGTCCTTCTTCTGTACCGCCGTGATGACAGAATGGCAGAGGATGTCCAGGGTATTTCTGCCCCTTGCCCTCGCCTCGTTGGCCAGAGAGAGAAGGACTTCCTGTCCGATGTGGGGTTCAAAGGCGACGGTGCGGTTGTCCCAATAGCAGGTGCCGAGGGACTTGCCCCGCAAGTCGTAGTACTGCTTGACGCGCGAGAAGAACTCTAAGTAGAGCCCGCTCTTGATTCGGCTCAGGTCGTCCATTGTGGAAACGCCGGCTGCCGTGGCCTGTCCGCCAATCCAACCGCTGGGTTCCACGACGAGCACGCTGACCCCCAGACGCGACGCCTGGATGGCCGCTGCGATCCCGCCCATGCCGCCGCCGGCGACGATGACGTCATAGCTGTCCCGCACTCTCGACTGCTGGCGTGTTCGCGGAGCAGAATAAGCTGTTCCCGCTGTGAAGTACAGCAAAAGCAGAACGAACGTAATAAACCTCAACTCTCGTCTTACATCCCTTAAAGAAAACAAAAAACTCAACAAAGACCCTCCCAAGGGGTTTCAGGGGGGGCAAGCCTTCGCTGCGAGCGATTTGAAATCCCCCTGAGTTTAAGATTCCCAACTACGCTGATAATAATACACCATTATTGTAAATCCATCCGGCCTGCCTTATACTTAACCTCATAATAATCAACTTCTCATTTATTATCTAAAAATTTTCGTTTGGAGGCTGAGAGTTATGAAGAAGATGGTTTTGCTTCTGCTCCTCGTCCTGATGGTCCCGCCGGTGTTCGCGGCGGATGTGCCGTCTTCGGGTGTTTCTCTGATGTCTGGGGTCCCGGAGACCCGGGCGGAGGATAACAGCGCGGAATCCCTGATCGCTCCCTTCATTGATGTCACCCGCCAGCAGGGAGCTGCCCGCCTCGCCGGGCGTTACGCCCACCTCAAGGCCATCCCCTCCCGGGCCGGAGGCAGAAACATTTTGGCCCCCACCAGCATTATCATGGAGATCGGGCAGGACGGCGCGGGCGCCATGAACATGGCCGGCGGGGATGCGACACGGATACAAGTGTCATTCGATGCCCAGGCCGATATCCCCACCCTGACCACGGCCTACGCGGACGATCTCAATGAGGCCCCCATGACGGACCTTGCCGTCCTCGTTCCCCAGGGGAACCGTTACATCTGGCGGCTGGTGAGCACTCAATCCGGCAATCTCCGCCTCCTGTACCCCTTGACGGCGGACTGGTTCCCAGCCGGGTACCTTGAGGGGGCCTGGCAGGGAGACGACGGCAGCAGCCTGACCTTCCAGAATGGTCAGCTCAGCTCCAACGGGCAGGCCATAGGGACCTACACACTCTCGGACAACCGTGTGTCCGTCGCGATGGCGAACGGTGGCTCGGAACTGCTCTTCACCGCCTATGACCCTGACGAGGGGCTTTTGGCCGTCACCTTCAACGGCGGGGACCCCAGTAACTGGAACGCCATGACCTATCGCCGCGCCGGGCAGCAGACTCCCCAGCCCCCCCAGCCTCAACCGCAGCCGTTCCCGCCTCAGAATCCGCAGCCGCCGGTCTCGCCTCAGACGTTCCCTCCGTTCCCCCAGACGCAGGTATCTCTGGACGGGGTGTGGGGGGCGGTCCTGCCCAACGGCACCCAGCTTGTGATTCAAATTCAGGGCAATCAGTATTGGGGCTGGATCAACGGGACCCCCAACGAGTCCGGCGTCTTCCAGATCCAGGGCAACGTCATGCAGGGACAGACCAGCGCGGGGACAAGCTTCGTAAACCAGTTCCAGTGCGACGGCCGGACCCTGGTCATGACGTTCCAGAACGGCTCCTCCATCCTCTATCAAAGGATGCAGTAGACCATGAGAAGGTTTTACACGGCTTGCCTATGCGGCCTCCTTGGGCTCCTCGCGGGGCCGGCCCTCGCCCTTGAGTTTGACCTGGGCGCGCCCGTCCCCTCTGAGTCGCGGGAGTGGACGCTGCTTGTTTACGTTGACGCGGACAACAACCTGGAGCCCTACGCCCTGACCGACCTGAAGGAAATGGAGCAGGGCATGGGGCTTGTCGAGAACGAGGCCCCTGGCAAGGTGGAGGTCCTGGTGCTGGAGGACCGCGCGAAGGGTTACAGCAACGCGATGGGAGACTGGACCGGGGCCCGTGTCTACCGCGTCCGGCCGTTGCGTGGCAAGGACGCCATCGACTCGGAGCTGCTTTTGGACTGTGGCGAGCTGAACATGGGCGACCCCGCCGTGCTGGAGGCCTTCATCCGCGCCGGGCGAAGCAAGTTCCCGGCCAAAAAGACTGCGCTGGTGATGTGGGACCATGGGGCGGGCTGGGTGAATATGGCCAACGACAACGACAACGGAGCCGGGGGACAGGATGAGCTCCTGCTGAGCGAGCTCACCGGTGTCCTGTCCCGCACGGCGTCCCTTTTCCCCGAGGGAAAGCTGGACCTTATCGCCTTTGATATGTGCCTGATGGGACAGGCGGAGGTCATCACGGCCTGCGCCCCCTTTGCCCGCACCATGACAGCCGGGGCCACGGTGCTGCCCGCCGTGGGCATGGATTACCTGGGCGCCCTTCCGCTGTTCGCTCAGGGACTTGAGACCCGCGAGATCGTCCGACGGATGGTCCCCATCGCGTGCAAGGGCTTCCTGAGCGTCCCCTGGACGACGGCGTCTCTGTCGGCCTTTGACCTGTCCCAGGCCGAGGGGCTCGTCTCCGCCTGCAGGGGGCTCTTCAGCAAGCTGGGGGAGACCGCTTCCACCGCGTGGAGCGACGTTACCCGCACCTTTTTCTACACGCTGAACTACATGGGCGTGGCGGAGTACCGCAACAAGGGCAACGCCCTCTCCAGCATCGACCTTCTGGACTGGCTGAGGCGGCTCAAGGCCATGCCCTGCGGCGCGTCCCTGGCCGGGGAGATCGCCGCGGTTGAAAAGGCCGCCCGTTCGCTTATCCTGAACACCGAGGCGGGGCCAGATATCCCCCTGTGCCACGGGCTGTCCCTCTACGCGCCCCTGCGCCGGGAGAATATGCGGCAAAACTATCCGGAGACGACCTTTGACCAGGCGACGGGCTGGTCCGCAGCCCTGGCGAAGATCTACGCCCTGCAGGACAGGGTGAAACAGGCCCCGAAGATCACCGCCATCGCGGTGGGGAACCCCGTGCCCCGGTTCGGCGTTGCCCATCCTCAGAGCGGCGCGGACTATGACATCATCCCCAGCGGGACCTTTACCCCTCTCTCCGGAACGGGGATAGGCAACTCGCAGCGCAGCTACATGAAGGTGACGGTGGAGGGCTCGAACATCCTGTGGGCCTACGGTTATTTCGCCTGTTCGGACAGGCGGGACGGGGATTACACCGTCTTTCTTGAGCAGCTTCTGCCCGCGGAGCGCATCGCCGCCAGCGAGCAGGAGACGGACGTGGGCACCCCGGTCTTTCGCGACGGGAAGAACGAGCTGATGTATCAGCTCAGCGCGCTTGTTTACGGCCTGTCCAACGGGGAGACTCTGGTCCCCGTCTCCGCCAGCGCGGTGGACATCGCCAACCCCAACATCATCACGATCCTGGGCTATTACACCGACCCCCGTCTCAATGGGCAGTCCCTTGAGGCGACCCTTCAGGTGGAGGCCCAGTCCCTGGAGATCGTGGGCCTCATCGGGACGCTCAAGGACGACAACGGACGCTCGGTGGTCCTGCCCATTAAACCAACCCCGGAGGGGAGTTTTCGGCCCATCTTTCTTCGTATCGCCAATGGGGGAAAGGGAAAAGTGGAGACCGTGAAGGGCGCGCCCATCCAGTGGAAGAACGGCCTCTCTGTCACCGTGGAACCTCTGGCCAGGGGCGGCTGGCTGATGCCGCTGGCCCGGGCGGAGTCCCTGGGCGGCGCGGGGGATATCCGTCTGGGCGCTCCCGTCCAGATCCAGGAGAACCCTCTGGTGACGCCGTTCATCAGGGAAACGCAGACCCAGGGGGCATCCCGCCTGCCGGGGCGCTACGCGGTGGCGGGGGCGCTCCCGTCCCGCGAGGGGGGCTATATCGTCGCGGCGACAGGCGGCGTCTTTGAGTTCTCCCAGGGAAAGGGCGGAATGTTTGATGTGGTCCTGAATATGCCCGGCATGGCGTCGCTCCAGGCGTCCCTCAAGACGGCGGGGCTGCCCATCCTCCGCCTGAGGAAGGGCGGCGAGCTGCTGGATAATTACTTTGCCCTCTGGACGGGGGAGATGTGGCGGCTCATCCATTGTCAGGACGGGAGCATCCTTCACCTGATCCCGCTGGACCGGCGGCACTTCCCCGACGACTACCTCAACGGGGAATGGCAGGGTGGCAACGGACGGATCGCGTTTAAGGATGGGCGCATCTCCGTCAACGGAAGGGACATGGGGGCGTACCGGCTGGAGGACAATATCATCACCGTCTCCGTTGCGGGTACAGCCCAGGAAGAGCAAGTCTTCAGCGCCTATGACCGGGAGTCGGACACGCTGGTCCTGACCTTTATGGGCGCGGAGCCCAGCGCCGTGGCCTATCGCCGCCTGGGGAGCGCACCCGCTCCCACGGTCCCCCAGCCATCGCCCCGGCCCAAACCAAGGCCAAGGGATATCTTTAACTGAGGAGAACAGAGGCCTGTTTTATTCTGCTATAATAGTTTTACCGTTTTTTCCAGCATTTCTATATTTTGATCTAAGAGGAGGTCATTGGGTTATGAAAAAGGTTTTGCCTGTTGTTCTTGGGGTGCTGCTACTCCTTGTAATGGGGATTTCTGCGGCACAGGCGGCAGATGTGGCGCTCACCTCGGTGGGGCAGAGCCCGGACACGATGATGGTGCGCGTCGTCCTGAAGAACTCCCTGAAACTGGACCCTGCGTATAACGCCCTGATGAAGGCGGGAGACCTGAAGGATGAGAAGGTCCTGATTGCGGTTCTTGGCGGCAGCTCCAAGGGGCTGGGCGCTGCGGGAATCAACCCTGAGGACGAGGCCGTGCGGGCAAAGGCCCTGCTGAAGGCGGCCCGCGACGGCGGGAAAAAAATCCTCATCATGCATGTGGGGGGCGAGGGACGCCGGGGCACGCTGTCCGATATGTTCATCCGTGAGGCGGTTCCCTTCGCGGACGCGCTCATTGTTGTGGATGGCGGCAACAGTGACGGCCTCTTCAACACGCTGGCGAAGTCCGTCGAAATCAAAACGGCTGCCAACGTCAAGGGGACGAACGCGCCGATGAAGGATGTCCTCAAGGGCTGGGGCGTTCTTAAGTAAACGGCCATGACGTGGGATTGGTTCTGGCCTGAGGGCGTCTACACCCTCGTCATGATTGGCGTCTTTGCCTTTGGCGCCTTTGCGTGGAAACTGCCCATTGCCGTCGCCATGGCCCTCTCGGCCATTGTGGGCGCGGCTGTGGGGGGCGCGGGCTTTCCGCTGAGACACCTTGTCGAGGGCGAATTCGGCTACCTCAACACCATCATGGTTATCTGCACGGCCATGATTTTTATGAAGGTGGTGCAGAGGACGGGGCTGCTGGACTCCCTCTCTGCGTGGGTCATCCGCAGGTTCCGGCGCTTCCCGGCGCTGCTGGCTCTGGGGATTATGATTATTATCATGGTTCCGGGCATGATCACGGGCTCCTCCACGGCGGCTGTCCTGACTACCGGGGCGCTGGTTTCCCCTGTGCTGATGACCTTGGGGCTGTCGAAGGTCAAGACCGCGGCGGTGGTCTCCATGGGCGCGCTCCTGGGAATGATTGCGCCGCCCATCAGCGTCCCTGCCATGATTATCTGCGCCGGCGTGGACATTCCCTACGTGGGGTTCGCCATTCCCCTTTTAATCTGTACTTTCCCCCTGGCTTTCGTCTATGCTCTGACAATGATTTACCCCAGTATCCGTGGAGTCTGCGATGAGGAGGCTCTGGAACGTCAGCTTGCGGAGATGGAGAAATCCCCGCTCTCCCTCCGGCTCTTTCTGCCGGTTCTTGTGCTGATAGGGCTCTTTGTAACGGAACAGGTGGCACCGCAGAACGTCTCACTGGGGATGCCGGTGATTTTTCTGTTGTCGGCCGCGGCGGGGCTTTTGTCCGGTACAAAGTGGAACCCCTGGGAGACGCTTATTGAGGCGGTCAACGACGCTCTGCCCGTCATGGGCATCCTGATGGGTGTGGGAATGTTTATCCAGATTATGACACTGATTGGGGTGCAGGGCTTTATCGTGGTGTCGGCGCTGAGCCTGCCGTCCTGGACGCTCTTCGTGGGGATTGCCGTGGCCATGCCGCTGTTTGGTGCGGTGTCGTCCTTCGGGTCGGCCTCCGTGCTGGGCGTACCCTTCCTGCTGGCGTTGCTGAATTACAACTCCATCATCGTGGCCTCGGCGCTGAGCCTCATCGCTGCCTTGGGTGACCTCATGCCCCCGACGGCCCTGGCGGGCATCTTCGCGGCTCAGGTGGTGGGGGAGGAGAATTACTTCCGCGTCCTGAAGCTCTGTCTGTTACCGGGGCTGCTTCTGGCCCTGTGGGGCATCGCGGTCATCCTGATAAGCCCCGGCATTGCGGGCGTCTTGTTCTAAGGGAGGGTGAGGCTTATGCTGACATTGGTTTACCGCGGCATCCTGGTCTTTATGGCTGTTCTCGTTGTTGTGTGCATGTTCCGGGAGAAATCCTTCTGGAAGCAGGCAACGGCGGCAATGGTTCTGATCCCTATGGTGCTGCGCATCCTGATGATTAAGTGAGGGGGGAGTGCCATGTCTGAGTACAAAGTCAAAGGCAACGCGCTCACCGCTCTGGTCCTCCTCGCCGTGGCGGCGGGCACGGCGTGGCTCACGGCGCAGGATTTCATGTCCATGTGGACAGATGACAAGGTCTACCCGGCGGAGGGCTTCAAGGAGTATAAGCTGTCTGACTGGGAACCCGCGATAAAGGGCACGCCGGGAGATACTCCCGTTTTTATCCAGGAGGGGGCGGAGCCGGGCGGTACGGTGCTCATCCTGGGCGGAACGCATCCCAACGAGCCTTCGGGCTTCATGACGGCGACGCTCTACCTTGAGCGCGCAAAGGTGACGAGAGGGAGACTTATCGTCATCCCGTTTGCCAATCACTCCGCCTTCACACATAACTCGCCCCAGGATGCGGCGCCCCAGCGTTTCCGCCTGGACCAGGGGGGCGGGAAAACCCGTGTGTTCAAGTTCGGCTCCCGCGCCACGAACCCCATCCATCAGTGGCCTGACCCGGATATCTACATCCACTACCCGTCGGGTCAGAAGCTGGATGGTTCGTCCCGCGCCAACCTGAACCGCGGCTACCCTGGTACGCTGAAGGAGGGGATCACCCAGGCGGTGTCGCTGGCTATTCTGGAGCTGATTCAGAAGGAGAAGGTGACGCTGGCCTTCGACCTGCATGAGGCCTCTCCGGAGTATCCCGTCGTGAACGCGATGGTGGCCCATGACCGCGCGATGGAACTGGCGGCCACCGCTGCGATGGAGTTGGAATTTCAGGAGATTCCCATGAGACTGGAGCCTTCGCCCGTCAATCTTCGGGGCCTGAGCCATCGCGAGTGGGGGGACAGCACGAAGGAGACGCTCGCCATCCTGATGGAGAGCGGCAACCCCAGTCAGGGACGCCTGAGGGAGCGTATGGATGAGGCCCTGATTCTGACGGGGCGCGACAAGGCCTACGCCAGGGCGTCGAAGTTGGGCCGGCTCTTTATTCCCTACGAGGAGGACCAGCCCCTTGCGCTGCGAGTGGCCCGCCACACGACAGCCATCATGACTTGTGTGGATTTGCTGGAGATGGTGCTCTCCCCGGAGAAGGGCGTAAAAATCGAAAATATCCCCGGTTATGAAGAGATTAACGCCCAGGGCATCGGGCCGTTTCTGGCCCCGGCTCCTGAGGCGTAAAAACAAAGGAGGTCTTTTGTATGAGGAAGTTTTTCGCGTTATTCCTGGTTCTCGCGTTGGCGAGTATGTCGTGGGGCGCGGAACCCCATGACGTGTATGCCGCAAAGGGCATGGTCTCATCTGCGCACGAGCTGGCCTCAAAGGCGGGCGTTGAGATCCTCCAGAAGGGAGGCAACGCTGTTGATGCGGCCATCGCTACATGGCTGGCACTGAACGTCGTGGAGTTCAATGCGTCCGGCATAGGCGGCGGCGGCTTCATGGTCATCCGCAACGCCAAGACCGGCGACGTGGTAGAACTGGACTACCGCGAGGTGGCCCCGTCCTCCGCAACGAAGGACATGTATGCCTCTGAGGCCTCCAAGAAGGCAAAGGAGTCCATTGACGGCGGCAAGTCCATTGGCGTGCCCGGTGCGGTGGCGGGGATGTTCACGGCCCTTGAGAAGTATGGCACCATGAGCTTTGCTCAGGTGGCGGCCCCGGCTATCCGTCTGGCGGATGAGGGCTTTGTGCTGGCCCCCATGCAGAACCAGATCATCACCGACGAGTTTGAGAGGCTGTTGAAGTACAGCCCCAACTGTGCGTTCCTTGTCGACGGGCTTCCTGCTGAGACGGGCACGCTGCTGAAGCAGCCGGAGCTGGCTGCGACCTTCCGTATGCTGGCCAAGGAGGGGCCCTCCGCCTTCTACAAGGGGGCAATCGGTCACGCCATCGTGAGCGCGGTGGCCGGCGCGGGCGGCTACATGACCATCAATGACCTGAAGGATTACAAGGTTGAGGTCCGCACCCCGGTGAAGGGCACGTACCGCGGCTACACCATCTACTCCACGCCCCCCGCGTCCAGCGGCGGCACGCACATCGTCCAGCTCCTGAACATCATGGAGAACTTCCCCGTGGCGGAGATGGGGCACAACACGCCGCGCTTCCTGCACGTTCTGGCCGAGGCCATGAAGAAGATCTACGCCGACCGGCAGAAGTACATGGCGGACACGGCCTTTGCGAAGAATGTTCCTCTGGCGGGGCTGACCAGCAAGGCCTACGCCAGGAAGCTGGCCGGGGAAATTCTGCTGAACAGGGCCGCTCAGGAAGCAAAGCCCGGCAACCCCGCGGCCTATGGCAACGGGAAGAAGGCGGCATACCTGGCCGGAGGCGGCAACGAGCGCATCTCCACCAGCTCCTTCTCCGTTGTGGATGCTGAGGGGAACATTGTGGCATCGACGAACACGGTCAACTATTTCATGGGCTCCGCCGTCATCGTTCCCGGCTATGGCTTCGTCCTGAACGACGAGATGGATGACTTCGCCCAGGACCCGAAGAGCGTCAACGCTCCGGAGCCCGGCAAGCGCCCGCTCTCCAGCATGAGCCCCACCATTGTCCTTGACCCGGAGGACCGTCCCTTCATGACTCTGGGTGCGGCGGGCGCTATGCGCATCATCACTGCCGTCAGCCAGATCATCATGAACGTGGTGGACTTTGGCATGACCATGGACCAGGCCATCGAACAGCCGCGTATCTACAACATGGCTTCGAACGGCAAGGCCGGCAAGCTTCTGGTGGAAAAGGGCATCGACGCCGAAACCATTAAAGCCCTTGCGTCGCTGGGTCATGAAATTGACGAGCGGGATTTTGGCGGATACTTTGGCACGGCGCAGGGCATCCTGTTTGACCACAGTAACGCCCGCATGGACGGAGGGGCGGACAGCCGACGCCTTGGAGTCCCCGTGGGATTCTGACGCCTGTTTTCAACAAGGGAAACCTGCGAAGCGTGGACCTCATACGGGGTCCGCGCTTTGTATCTCAGCTCCCCCCGTCTGTCCGGGGGGAGTTGGGCGTGGGGCTGACCCTCCGTCCGGGTTCGGATTTTCCGTCTAAACTTGCACGAACGTCATCTAAAACGCACGAACGTCATTTTTCACCCCTTGCAATTTGCTCCGGCGCCATTGGATAATATGTATAATAGATTGGATATCTGGCTTTTCAGGCCTGATCCCTGGAGGCGATAGAGAATGAAGAAATTTTTGTCATGGTGGGGAGTTCTTATGGCGCTGGCGCTGGTGGCAGGCACGGGCATGACGGTGTGGGCAAATTCCCATGAGGCTTTGTCTTATCAGAAAGCCTCATGGGACGACACTGAAAAAAGGTAAATTATACCATCGAGTCATGCGATAGTTATACGGAGCTGACAGCCAACACCTCCACCGCCTGGAGCAATGACGTCTGGTATGTGGTGCCGGAAAACGGCGTGACCATCTCTGAGTGCATCACAGTCTCGGGCACGGTCAACCTGATCCTCCGGGACGGCGCGACGCTGAAGCTGGAAAAGGGCATCACGGTGGCGAGTGGCAAGACCCTCAACATCTATGCCCAGAGCGGAGGCACCGGCGTGCTGATTGCCTCGGGTGAGGATAATGCCGCCGGCATCGGCGGCGGACAGACAGCATCCAACGGGACGGTGAACATCTACGCCGGGACGGTCACGGCCACCGGCGGGCAGAATGGAGCCGGCATCGGCGGCGGCGTTAATGGAGCCGGCGGGACGGTGACCATCCACGGCGGGTTGGTCACGGCCACCGGCGGAGAGGGCGCCATCGGCGCCGGAGCCAGCAGCAGTCACGGCACCCTGACCGTCAAGGGGGGGACGGTTTATGGCGGAGACAGCGAGAATCCCGACACGGTCATCAGCGATTATACCACCACTCGCCCGCGGTACATGATTGTGAAAGCCATAGCCGTCTCCATCCAGGGTTATACCGGCGTTTACGACGGACAGGCCCACGGCATTACGGTCAACGTTACGGAGCCGGCCAGCGGCAGCACGGTGAAGTATGGAACGGTGGAGGGCGACTATAATCAGGAATCGCTGACCTGCACGGATGCCGGGACTTATACGGTGTACTGGCAGGTCACGGCGGAGGGGTATGCCCCGAAAACCGGCTCCGCGAAGATTGTCATCAGCAAGGCGGCTTCCTCTGTGAAGACGGCCCCCGCGGCTAAAACCCTGATCTACACCGGACAGCCGCAGGCGCTCATCACAGCGGGCACCGCCGACGGCGGCACGATGCAGTACAGCACGGACGGCACGACCTACGGCGAAACTATCCCCACGGGCACAGACGCGAAGACCTACACCGTGTCTTACAAAGTGGTGGGCGACGCCAACCACAACGACACGGAGGCCCAGTCTCTGACAGCGAGAATCAGCAAGGCGGATCCGGAGTACACGGTTCCCACAGGGCTGAGTGCGACCTACGGGGACACGCTGTCGAAGGTGACCTTGCCGGAGGGCTGGACCTGGGCGGACAGCACGGCCAGCGTCGGCAATGTGGGAGAAAACAGCTTCAAGGCGAAGTTCACGCCCACGGACACCGCGAACTACAACACGGTTGAGAATGTGGATGTGACGGTGACAGTGGGCAAGGCGGATCCGTCCGTAACGGCCCCCAAAGCGGTAACCGGCCTGACCTACACCGGAGAGGCGCAGGAGCTCATCACAGCGGGCACGACCACGGGCGGTACCATGCAGTACAGCACGAACGGCACGACCTACGGCACGGACATCCCCACGGGTACAAACGCGAAGACGTATTCCGTCTGGTACTTTGTCTCCGGCGACGTGAACCACACCAGCACGGAGCCGGTATCGCTGGACGTCACCATCAGCAAGGCGAATCCGGAGTACACGGTTCCCACAGGGCTGAGCGCGACCTACGGGGACACGTTGTCGAAGGTGGCCCTGCCGGAGGGCTGGACCTGGGCGGACAGCACGGCCAGCGTCGGCAATGCGGGAAGCCGTACTTTCAAGGCGAATTTCACACCCACGGACACCGCGAACTACAACACGGTTGAGAATGTGGATGTAACGGTGACAGTGGGCAAGGCGAATCCGGCGTACACAGTTCCCACAGGGCTGAGCGCGACCTACGGGGACACGCTGTCGAAGGTGACCTTGCCGGAGGGCTGGACCTGGGCGGACAGCACGGCCAGCGTCGGCAATGTGGGAGAAAACAGCTTCAAGGCGAAGTTCACGCCCACGGACACCGCGAACTACAACAC
>JAIKZX010000145.1 GCA_024681935.1 Fretibacterium sp. | reverse complement strand
CCCGGCCGAGCATATGTGCGGCGATGCCTTCTGGGAAGGGGACGAGTACCATTTAAAGGTCTCCGGCGAAATGCGCGAGGCGTCGCTTTTTGGAGAAAATATCGTTCTGCGCCGCTCCATCGAGACGGTGTACGGCACAAGTACCGTAACCCTCACGGACGAGTTCGAGAACCAGGCGTTCCGTGACGAGCCTTTGATGCTGCTGTACCACATCAATTTCGGCTGGCCGTTCCTGAACGAACACACGCGGTTTTACATCCCCACAGGGAAGGTGACGCCCCGTGACGAGAACAGCGAAGGTCACGAGGACAGATATGACCGCATGGAACCGCCGAAGGACAACGAGCCGGAGTACGTGTTCATTCATGACCTCATGACCGATGATGGGGGAAACACGGAGGTTATCGCCGCCCACACGAATATGGGGATGAAAATATCGTGGAACGTGAAGAATCTGCCGTACTTCATGCAATGGAAGTCCATCGCCTCAGGGGATTATGTTGTCGGGCTGGAGCCGGCGAACTCCAGCGTCTACGGCCGTCCGTGGCACGAGGAGCGCGGCACGGTGCACAAACTGGCCCCGTTTGCAAAGGAGAAAAACGTCCTGACGTTTACCGTGCTGAGCGGCGAGGATGCAATAGACACGGCGGTTGCCGCGTTTAATAAAAAATATTTATAAAATCAACAGGGGGAGAATTTTATGAAACGTTCAGAGATCAACAAGTGCATCCGGGAGTTTGAGGCAAGACTGAAGGAACACCGCTTTGAGCTGCCGCCGTTCCTCAGTTTCACGCCGGAGGAGTGGAAGTCCAAGGGGCATGAGTACGACGAAGTCCGCGACAACGCCCTTGGCTGGGACATCACGGACTACGGCGAGGGGCATTTCGACACAAAGGGCCTTTACCTCATCACCCTGCGCAACGGCAACGTTCACAACAAGAAATACACCAAGACCTACGCCGAGAAAATCATGATGCTGAAGGAGGGGCAGATATCGCCCAACCACTTCCACTGGAACAAGATGGAGGACATCATCAACCGCGGCGGCGGCAACATCGTGTTCCGTCTCTGGAACGCCGATAAGGACGAGGGGCTGGACACGTCGGACGTAAAGATATTCAGTGACGGCCGTGAGTACACGGTGCCCGCGGGCAGCGAAATCATCCTTAAGCCGGGCCAGTCTCTCTCCCTCTACCCCTATTACTATCACGAGTTCTCCATCCAGCCGGGGACAGGCTATGCCATCATCGGCGAGGTCTCCATGTGCAACGATGACAACACGGACAACCGCTTCTATGAGCCGCTGGGCCGCTTCCCCACCATTGAGGAGGATGAGCCGCCTTACCGTCTGCTCTGCAACGAGTACCCGAAAGCAAAGGATTGATCACGCTCCGAAGCGGCTTTTCAATGATGAAAGGCCAGGGAATGCGTCAGAAAGGAGCAGTTGAATGAGCGAATACGTCGTTTCAATGGAACACATCACCAAGACGTTTCCGGGCGTTAAGGCCCTGGACGACGTTCACCTCCATCTCCAGGCGGGGAGGGTCATGGCCCTGCTGGGCGAGAACGGCGCCGGCAAATCCACGCTGATGAAGATACTCTCCGGCGTCTACACCCGCGACTCCGGGGACATCACTATATTCGGCAAAAAAATTGAGGGTGACCTCACCACCCGGCAGGCCCAGTCTCTGGGCGTGGCCATTATCCATCAGGAGCTGAACATGTGCCAGCACCTCTCTGTGGCGGCCAACATGTTCCTTGGCCGCGAGATCATCAAAAGCGGGGGACGGTTGGACAACGCGGAGATGAACCGTCAGGCCGAGGAGCAGCTTGCCAGGCTGGGAATCCACGACATGGACCCGGAGGAATCCGTGGGGAATCTCACTGTAGGCCGCCAGCAGATGGTGGAGATAGCCAGGGCCCTGCTGATCAACGCCCGCATCCTGATTATGGACGAGCCATCGTCGGCGCTGTCCAACGCGGAGATTACGGAGATGTTCCGCATTGTCCGGGAGCTGAGGTCCATGGGCACGGCCATCGTCTACATCAGCCATCGTCTTCAGGAGCTTCATCACATCGTGGATGACGTGACCATCATGCGCGACGGGAAGTTCATCACCGAGGGCCGCTTCGAGGACTTCACGATGGAGCAGATTATCGCGAATATGGTGGGGCACGAGGTGACGAACCAGTTCCCGAGGGAGACCGTGCCGCGCGGCAGAAAGATTCTGGAGGTGAAGCACCTCAACGCCGGGCGCATGGTGCGCGATGTGTCCTTCGATTTGTACGCGGGCGAGGTGCTGGGGTTCTCCGGGCTGGTGGGTGCGGGGCGCACGGAAACCATGAGGGCCATCTTCGGCGCGGACCCCAAGGAAAGCGGGGAGATGATTCTGGACGGCAAGACGCTGGATATCCACAATCCCGGTTCCGCTATCCGTCAGGGCATTGTGCTGGCCCCGGAGGACCGCAAGAAGGAGGGGCTGTGCACGAAGCTCTCCATCCGCGACAATATCGCCCTGCCGAACCTGGACATCATTACCCTGGGCAGCCGCACGGGGCGCATCAACAGGGCCGCTGAGAACGCGATGATAGAGAAGGGAAAGAACTCTCTGACCATAAAAATGGCCGGCCCGGAGTCTGAAGCAGGAAGCCTCTCCGGCGGCAACCAGCAGAAGGTTGTGGTGGCGAAGTGGCTGGCGCGGGAGTCCCGCGTCCTCATCTTCGATGAACCCACCCGCGGCATCGACGTGGCGGCGAAGGTGGAGATATACGAGATTATCAACAATCTGAAAAAACAGGGTGTGGGGGTCATTATCGTCTCCTCTGAGCTGCCGGAGGTCATGGGCATTTCCGACCGTATTATCGTCATGTGCAACGGGCGCATAACGGGCACGGTGGATCCGCGCAGCACCACCGAGGAGGAAATCATGACTTACGCGACCCGGTTCGGCGACAACGCCGCGTCCGCCTGAGTTCCGCCTGACTGAAAGGAGAATGAAACCATGAGCATAGAGAAAAGCAACCGCAGCTTCCTGTCCAGGCCGGGAGTGGCATCTGTTGTCACGGCCTTCGCGGGCGTCGTGGTCCTGATGTTCATCTTTGCCTATATGAACCCGAACTTCATCAGACCCAATAACCTGATGTCCCTGGCGCGTTCCATCTGCCCCTACCTGCTGGTGGGCATCGGTCAGGGCATTGTCTGCATCACCGGCAACATCGACCTTTCCATCGGCTCCGTGCTGGGCATGTCCGCCATGATCTCCGCAACGCTTGTGTGCAACGGCGTGAACGTCATCCTGGCCATTGTGATTGACCTCATCGCGTGCCTGACCGTAGGGCTTTGCAACGGCGTCCTGGTCGGAAAGTTCAAGCTGCCGCCGTTTATCGGCACCCTGGGTACCATGACCATCTGCCGCGGCATAGCCCAGCTCGTCAACCACAACTACAACACCGGCGACATCGGTACGGGCGGCCTGAAGGACCTGTTCCGCGACCTGTTCTACTACGGCAGGGTGGGATACCTGTACTACGGTGTTATCATCTGCCTTGTGATATGGCTGGTGTTCTACTACATCATGAGCTATACGGCCACCGGACGGCACATCTACGCTGTCGGTTCCAACGTGGACGCGGCGCGGCTCTCCGGCGTTGACGTGTTTAAGACCACGACCATCGCCTACACCATCTCCGCGTTCTGCTCTTTCATGGCGGGGCTTATCACCATGGCGGCGGCGGGCATGGGGTCCATGCAGGCGGGCATGAGCTATGAGATGTACGGTGTCGCGGCGGCGGTCATCGGCGGCATCTCCACGCTGGGCGGCAGCGGTCTCCTCGTGGGGGTCATCGCGGGCGCGTCGGTGTGGGCGATTCTGCAGAATGGACTGACCCTGGCGAATGTCCCCGTGGCCATGCGGAACATCATCATCGGTGTCATCGTCGTGGCCTGCGTCCTGTTCGATATCCTGCGGCGCAGCGGCATGATTGGGAAGAAAAAGTCGGCTTAAAATACTGTTTCGGGCCTCAGGGGCCGGAGTGCGCATCGCCGGCCCTCACAATAAACAAACTCTTAAGGAGGAGTAGTTGCTATGAAAAAGTTTCTTGCGGCTCTTTTGGTAGTGCTTTGCGTTGCCTCGATGGCTTTTGCGGGCGTCAAGACGAAGATCGGGCTCATCACCATGGACCAGATGGACGTACACTGGGTCCGCCTGAAGACTGCGGCAGAGGAGCGTGTTAAAGAGCTCAATGCGGCCGGGAACGAGATTGAGATGGTCTGGCTTGCCCCGGAGACCAAGGACAACCAGCAGCAGATCGAGAAAATTCAGAACGCCGTGGCGGACAACGTGAACTACATCATCATCGCCTGCAACGACAGCACCTCCGCCAATCGTGCGCTTCAGGAGGCCATGGATGCCGGCATCAAGATTATCTACGTGGATGCCCCCGCGACTCTGAAGGCTTCCGCAACCTTCGCCACAGACAACTTCGCCGGCGGCAAGCAGATTGGAGAGTACCTTGCCAAACTCTTTGAGAAGAACGGTGTGACCGAGGGAACCATCGGCATCGTGGATGCCCAGGCCGGCGTGCAGTCCTGCCAGGACCGCTATGACGGGTTCGCGTCCGTGTTCAAGGGAACGAAGTTCGTGATGGGCGAGCGCCAGTACTCCGACGGCGACAACTCCAAGGCACAGGAGCTTGCCAACACCCTCATCAACAACGGCGTTGTGGCTATCTACGGAACGAACGACGGCGCTACCAACGGCTCAGCCGCGGCGGTGAAGGATGCTAAGAACAACGGCACCAACATCTACTGCGTGGGCTGGGACAAGTCCGACTCCAACATCGCCCACGTCGAGGGCGGGGAACTTCTGGCCTTCGCGGCTCAGAACCCCAACATCATGGGCTCCATGGCCATCGACGCGGTGGTCGATATGGAGAACGGCAAGGACCTTGGCGGCGCGGTCGTCGACACCGGCGTTGCCACCGTCGATGCTTCCAACGTCGCGCAGTACAAGTAGCCTCTCAGGTCAGTTTCTTTCACTTTGATGCGCCGGACCGCCCCTCGTTTTTGAGGCGGCGGTCCTTTTTGTACGGGTACTGCAAAATGGTCTCCATAAAAAAAACAGGGCCCCGAAGGGCTCTGCTGCCCGTTTCAACGTGCGGGCAAAAAGGGAAGTTTAATCGGTCAAAGGCGGCATTGCCATCAGCTCCGTCCACACCGCGTTTCCCACGCGCATCCCTGCTGGAGTCAGAGCCAGGCTTGCGCCGTCATCCCGCACAAGGCGGGGCGGAAGCCGAAACATCACAGCCTCAATCTCCCGGAGAAGCCCGGCGCCCCACCGCGCGGCGAAGTCCGTACGGTTGATGCCCCACTGTGTCCGCAGCGCGAGAATGGCGGCTTCGATGGCCCGCTCCCTGTTTCCCAGCGACTCCCCGTCCGCAAGGGGGGCGGGGAAGCCCTTTCGGGCCGAGTCGAGGTACGTCTCCAGCGTCCGGGGATTTGCGTAGCGGAGGCCGTTCAGATATCCCCAGGCAGCGGGCCCAAGGGCGAGGACGTTCTCCTGCCGCCAGTAGGCCAGATTGTGGCGGCACTCCGAACCCGGCGGCGCAAAACTTGATATCTCATATTGAAAAAAACCCTTGCGGGGCAGCAGCCATTGGGTGTAACGGTAGAGGGGGTAACCGTCCGGCAGAGTGGGGGATGATTGTCCAAGCGGCGTCTCCGGCTCCAGTGTGAGCTGGTAGGTCGAGAGGTGGAAGGCCCCGGCAAGGAGGACTTCTTTCACTGAGGCGGCCCATGAGCGGAGCGTCTGACCCGGCACGCCGAAGATGAGGTCCGCGCTGAGCGTCAGGCGGGCGCTCCCGGCGACGCGCTCCATCACCCGCACCGCTTCTCCGGCGTTGTGAAGGCGGCCCAGCGTCTTGAGCTCCGCGTCATTCAGGCTCTGCACGCCAAGGCTTAAGCGCGTGAAAAATGTCCCCTCCCAGAGGGACAACAGGTCTTCAGTGAAGGACGAGGGATTGGCCTCGACGGAAGCCTCCTCAAGGCAGGACAGGTCAAAATTCTTTTCGATGGCCACCAGCAGTCTTCGCCACAGCGGGACGGGCAGCAGACTCGGTGTTCCGCCGCCCGCATAGAACGTCCGCAGAGGAATCCGCTGTCCTGCCCGTTCGCGCCACAGGCGCGCCTCAAGCTCCACGGCATCCAGCCAGGAGGCCATCTCCTGCGCACCCCGCGGAGGGCGGCTGTAAAAGGAACAGTACCCGCATTTCGCCGCGCAGAAAGGGACGTGAAGATAGAGTGAGAGGGGAGAGGTTAAAATCTCCGCGTTGATTGTACGATTATCTATGCCGCGCACTTCCCTCCCGCTGTCTGCTTCCGTTGAGCCCTGCCGCTGTCATCGTAAAAAACGCCGGGGACGTGTCTGCCGCCGGCGGAGTGACGCAGAGGGAGGCCGGCTCAGAGTTGCCCGGAACTCTGACCGATTACAGGTTCAACAGCTTTTTCGCGTTGTTGTAGAACACGTCCTGTTGTTCCTCTTCGCTCAGCCCGCAGGTCAGGACCTTCTGAATCTCCACGCTGGGATGGTGGAACGGGGAGTCGATTCCAAACATCACCCTGTCCTTCCCAACGGTCCGGTAGGCTTCTGTAATCTTGCAGCCCATGGGCATTCCGCTCATCTCAAGGTAGAGGTTGGGGTACCGCTTCGCCATTTTGATGGAGGCATCGATGTAGACGCCGTGTCCGTGCCCCATGTGAATCATCGTGACCTTGACGTTGGGGTGGCGCTCGGCAAGCAGAGCGATGCTCCAGGGCAGGGAGAACGGCGGGTGACCGCAGTGGATGAAAACCGGGACATTATGCGCTTCGGCAAAGTCCATCACCGGGTCGACAATGAGGTCGTCCGCGACGAATGCGTCAAAAAGCGGCTGCATCTTAATGCCCGCAAACCCCTCTTCCACAATGTAATGGGTGAGTTTTTTCTCCACATTGTCCAGCGCCGGATTGATCCAGACAAAGGGGACCACCTTGTCCGGGTGTTTCTGAAACACCTCGGCAACGGGGTCGTTCCCCTGAAAGGACGCCCCCGTGAGGAACGTCTTTTCAATGTCATATTCCTCCATCTGGCGAAGCAATTCCGCTTCACCAAACGAGATGCCAGCCCAACCTCCAAAATCACCAAGATGGGAGTGCGCGTCAATCTTCTTCATGGTCCAGTCTCCTTACTCAGGCCGCCCTGAACTTGCGGCAGCCCATTGTACCCCCTGTGTACAGATGTTTCTGCCGCTATATTATGACATAATATTGCAGTATTCGACAGACGCTGAATCAGGTTTGAGGAGGGATATCGAGTGTTTCTTACGGATGACGGCATTCGCCTGAATTTGAAACTGGACCGGCCGGAGCAGCCGGCCGGCGGGAAATGCCCTCTTGCGATTTTAATCCACGGCTTCACCGGCCACATGGAGGAGCGGCATATCGTTGCGTTGGCCCGGGCGTTCAACGAGGCCGGATGCGCTTCCCTGCGGGTGGATATGTACGGGCACGGCGGCAGCGATGGAGAGTTTGGCAAACACACGCTTTACAAGTGGCTGAACAACGCTCTGACCGTGATCGACTATGCCCGGGGGCTGGATTTTGTGACGGACCTCTACCTGTCCGGACATTCTCAGGGGGGGCTGACGGCGATGCTGGCAGCGGCCATGAAACACGACGTGATCAGCGGCCTGATTCCACTTTCTCCTGCATGGATGATTCCCGGGCAGGCCAGGCAGGGGATCATCCTTGGCCAGCGGTTTGACCCGGACCACATTCCTGATGTCCTCCCGCCCTGGCGTTATACCGGACTTGAGGGAAATTACATCCGCGTGGCCCAGACTATCCATGTAGAGGAAGCGATAAGCCGGTATCATGGTCCCGTGCTTATCGTTCATGGCGAACAGGATGCGGACGTGCCGGTCAGTTATGCTGTGAAGGCGGCTGAGCTTTACCACGACGCCCAGCTGGTCCTGATACCAGGGGACACGCACTGCTATGATCATCATCTGGACCAGGTGACGGAGGCGGTCAAGGTCTGGATGATGGAGCGGCCCCGCGCTTCCGGCTCGTAAGTTTCTTTCAAAAAAAGCCGGGGAAAATAAAGGAAGAGAGCATTTCACGCTGTGAAGACAGGGATGCGAACCATTGACGCCAGTAAAAAAAACATGATAGAATAAAATCAGGTAACGTCAGCTTCAGATTATCTTGACGGTAAGTGGTGCGTGAGCGATCGTGGAAAAAGAGACAAAACACCCGCAGGGCGGGACGGAGCAGAAGGCCAGGGCCCTGCTGGAGGAAAAGGACGCGGAGTCCCGGACCCGGACGTACCCGGGCCCATTGGGCGCGGCTGTGACGTTTCTGTTGTGTGCGTGGGCGGCCTTCCAGCTCTATTACACGACCTTTGGCGTGATCAGCGCTGTCAATCTGCGGGCTTTTCACTGTATTTTTCTGCTCTGCTTCTCTTTTCTGCTGTACCCGGCATCCCGCGGAGAACTCCGGGTGCGGAGGCTGCCCCCCCTGAGGGATATCATTCTTATTGCGCTGACGTGCTTTGCCTTTGGCTACCTTATGATGAACTATACCCGCATTGCCATGAACGGCGGGCGGCTCACTCCGTTTGAGCTGGCTGTGGCGGGGGTGGGGGTGGTGCTGGTCTTCGAGGCGGCCCGGCGCACGTCGGGGAACCTGATGATTCTGGCGGCCATCTTTCTGGCTTACAACTGGTTTGGCCAGTATATTCCGGGTCAGCTGGGCCACAACGGTTTCACTCTGAAGCGCGTGCTGTCCATGTTGTTTTGGGGCACGCAGGGAATTCTTGGCACGGGCATCGGCGTCTCCGCGACGTATATTTTCCTGTTCGTGGTGTTTGGGGCCTTCCTGAAGTACAGCGGTTTTTCCAAATTCATCAACGACTTTTCCCTGACGCTGGTGGGACGCACGCCGGGCGGCCCGGCCAAGGTGTCGGTGCTGGCCTCTGCGCTGATGGGCATGATCAACGGCTCGGCCATCGCCAACGTTGCCACGACGGGGACCTTCACCATTCCCCTGATGAAGCGGACGGGCTACCGGAAGGAATTTGCCGGGGCGGTGGAGGCCGTGGCCTCCACGGGCGGGCAGTTCTGTCCCCCGATTATGGGGGCGGTGGGGTTTGTCATGGCGGAGTTCCTCAACATGAGCTACACATGGGTGATGCTGGCCGCGGTCGTCCCCGCGTTTCTCTATTATCTGGGGCTGCTCTTTGCCGTGCACTTTGAGGCGAAACGGCTGGGGCTTTCCGGCCTTTCGAAGGAGAACATCCCGAACGCCGTGAAGGTTATCCGGGAGCAGGGACACCTGCTCATCCCCCTTGTGGTCCTCATCGCACTGATGTCAATGGGCTATACTCCGTTGTTTGCCGCCGTCATCGCCCTCTTTGCCACGGTCGCCGCGAGCTGGCTGCGCAGGGACACGCGCATGACCTGGGACAAAATCGTGGCTGCCACGGCGGAGGGGGCGCGGGGAGCTGTCGCAGTGGGGGTGTGCTGCGTCATTATCGGCGTCATCATCGGCACTGTGACGCTTACGAGCCTGGGCCTGAACGTGGGGTATCTCATCCTCTCCGTCGTTCAGGAGGGCAGCGTCTACACGGCAGGGGTTCTGGTGATGATCCTTTCCACCATTCTGGGGATGGGCGTTCCCGGCGTGGCCGCCTATGTCATCGTTCAGGCGGTGGCCATTCCGGTCCTTATCCGGGTGGGGGTGATGCCTGTCGCGGCGCATATGTTCTGCCTCATTTACGCCTGCCTGTCCAACATCACGCCGCCTGTCGCCATGAGCAGCTACGTGGCTGCGGGGATTGCGGGCTCCAATCAGACCCTGACGGGGCTGCTGTCTGTGCGTCTGGGGCTGATCGGGTTTATCCTCCCGTTCTTCTTCCTCGACAATCCCATTTTGCTTATTGGGGCTGATCCCTCCATCTCGCTGGCGGCGAGCCTGTGGGCTGTATTCACTGCCTCTGTGGGGACGGTGGCGCTGGTGGGGGGGCTGGAGGGCTGGTTCATGCGCCGGTGCTCCTGGCCGGAACGTTTTGTCCTTATCACCGTGGCCCCTTTGATGCTCTATCCCGGCCTTGCGACGGACGCCGCCGGCTTCGCCGTGCTGGCCGCCGTCATTCTGTTTCAGCGTTTTGCGCGCCTCAGCGGCGTGTGATCTTTCTGTAAAGGAGTTCTTATCGATGAGTGGTTTTAAGAGAGTTTTGTTTGTCCTTGCCGTTTTGGCGCTGTTTTCCGCGCCGGCGCTGGCCCATGAGCCGGTGGTGATCAATTTCCCGACGGCCTCCGCCTCCGGGGCACTGTACGCCGTGGGAGCCGCCATCACGAACCTGTGGGACACGAAGATCGACTATGTGAAGGCGTCCAGTCAGGCGTCCGCCGGGGGAATCGCGAACCTGAACCTGGTCTCCGAGGGCGAGGCTCAGGTGTCCATCGCCATCTCCAGCAACTGCTACCAGTGCCTTAACGGGACGGACAGCTTTGAGGGCTTTGCCTACAAAGATCTGAAGGTCATCGCCGGGCTGTATTTTAACCCCAATCAGGTGGTGGTGACGGCGAAGTCCGGCATCAGCACGCTGAAGGACGTGAAGGGGCGCCGTTTTGCCGTGGCCTCCGCGGGTTCCAGCGTCTACGGCGAGTGCAGCAACCATTTCACCGCCGCGGGGCTGAAGTTCCCGGATGACATCCTCTGCGA
>JAIKZX010000144.1 GCA_024681935.1 Fretibacterium sp. | reverse complement strand
CTGCGGCGTCAGGTTGACGCCTGGGCCGGATTTCTGATAGGATAAATAAAAGGCAGTACTTATTTAAACGGGCGAAGGTGAGAATTTTATATGGATACCTTTCTCCAGGCGTGCGTCAACGGCCTCATGATCGGCGGGTTCTATTCGCTGATGGGCATGGGCCAGAACATCATCTTCGGCGTGATGAAGATCATCAACTTCTGCCACGGCGAGATGCTGATGGTGGGGATGTACCTGACCTACGTCTTTCACGCGTGGCTGGGCATAGACCCCTACCTGGCCGTGCCGCTGGTGGCGCTGGCGATGTTCCTGTTCGGGGCGCTCTTCCAGCACACCCTCATCACTCCCTCGCTGGGCACCCACAGCTTCACCAACCTCCTCTTCCTCACCGTGGGCATGGGCGTCCTCCTCACCAACGTGGCGCAGGTCATCTTCACGTCCGACTTCCGCACCATCACCACGGATTATTCCTCAAAAATCCTGGCTTTCGGCCCCGTCACCGTGGCGCTGCCGAAGGTCGTCAGCTTCGGCGTGCTGATCGTCATCTCCATCGCGCTGTTCTTCTTTCTTAAATATACGTCGGTGGGCAAACAGATACGCGCCGTGTCCCAAAACCCCATCGGGGCCCAGGTGGTCGGCATCAACTCAAAGAAGATTTACATGATCACCTACGGCCTGGGGGCGGCGCTGGCGGGGGTGTCGGGCGCGCTGCTCACGCTGTTCTTCGTCATCAACCCCACGGCGGGCTCCAACTTTGGCTTCCGCGCGCTCATCGTGGTGGTGGTGGGCGGGCTGGGCAGCATTCCCGGCGCGTTCTTCGCGGGAATCTTCCTCGGCCTGCTGGAGACGCTGGTGTCGCTGTTCATCGGCCCCAGCCTGAGGACGCTGGTGGTGTTCGCCACGTTCATCGTCATCCTCGTCATCCGGCAGAACATCCTTCTGAGGAGGGCATAGCGTCATGTTCAGAACAATCTTCAGTTCAACCTTCCGGAGACGTACCGCTGCCGCGCTGGCGCTTCTGGCGGCTGTGATGCTGGTGCTGCCGCTGACCCTCTCCGGCATGCCTTACATCCAGAACGTCTTTATCCTCGCCTTCTACATGACCACCATGTCCCTGGCGTGGAACCTGCTGGGCGGCATGACCGGCCAGAACTCCATCGGTCACGCCTGCTTCATGGGCATCGGGGCCTACACCTCCGTGCTGTGCGTCACCCAGTTTGGCATGAACCCCTGGGTCTCTCTGCCCGTGGCGGTGCTCGTCACGGCGGCCATCACCGGCCTGGTCTTCTCCCAGTGCTTTATTCTGCGGGGGCCATACTTCACGCTGGTCACCATCGCCTTCGCCGAGGCCGTCCGCCAGGTCATCCTCAACTGGGACTTCGCGGGCAAGGCCATCGGCGTCGGTCTGCCCTACGTCCGCGGCAACAACTGGCTCCTGTTCAGCTTCAAGGACAAAGCCATCTACTACTACGTCGCCTTCGCCATGATGGTGGGGGTGTACCTCATCATGAAGCACATCGACAACTCCAGGCTCGGCTTCGCCCTCAAGACCATCCGCGAGGACGAGGACGTGGCCGCCGCCATCGGCATCCGGCCCCTGAAGTACAAGGTCATCGCCGTGGTCATCAGCGCCAGCGTGTCGGCTGTGGCGGGCTTCTTCTACGCCTGCTACTACCGCTACATCGACCCCAACATCATGCTTCAGAGCGCGTCGGTGGAGCTGGTGCTCCCCGCCATCATCGGCGGCTCGGCCTTCGTGGAGGGCCCCCTTGTCGGCGGCATCCTCATGGTCTCGCTCTCGGAGTACCTCCGCAACACCTTCGGCGGCATTCTGCCGGGCATCAACCTGATTTTATACGCCGTGGTGCTGATTGTGGTCATCCGCTTCCGGCCCACGGGCATTTTGGGCTGGTACAGCCGCAGCAGCTTCCGCACGTTCCTGGAAGGGCGTTTGTTAGGGCGGGACGCCGACAGGGCGGGGGCTTCAGGGGGTCAGTTTCCCCCTGAGCTTCAACCTGAGGGGCATGATGCGGACAGAAGGGAGGGGCGGGCATGAGCGCCATCCTTGAGGTGAAGGACCTCTGCAAGAGCTTCAGGGGACTGAAGGCCGTTTCGGACGTGTCCCTCACCGCGGAGGAAGGGGCCATCACCGGCATGATTGGGCCCAACGGCGCGGGCAAGTCCACCACGTTCAACATGATCTGCGGCTTCTACCCCCCCACCAGCGGAAAAATCTACTACCGCGGGCGGGACATCACGGGGCTGCGGGCCTATCAGTTTGCGGACATGGGCATCGCCCGGACGTTCCAGATCATGAAGCCGCTGGGCAACCTCACCGTGCTGGACAACGTGGCGTCCGGGGCGTTCTTCGGACGGCATAAGGCGGGAAGCCTTCATCAGGCCCGGGAGATTGCCGAGGGGATCCTGGAGTTCACCGGGCTGGACGCCAAGCGGAACGTGCTGGCGCGCGAGATGGGCACGCCGGACCAGAAACGCCTGGAGGTGGCCCGCGCTCTGGCCACAAAGCCGGATATGCTGTTCCTGGACGAGGCCATGGCAGGGCTCAACCCCACGGAGACGGAGGATGCCATCGCGCTCATCCGCCGCATCAACGAGGGCGGCGTCACGATTTTCCTCATTGAGCACATCATGAGGGCGGTCGTGTCGCTGTGCGGGAAGGTCGTGGTGCTGCACCACGGAGAGAAGATTGCCGAGGGCACACCGGAACAGGTGATGAACGACCCCACCGTCATGGAGGTCTACCTGGGGGCAAAGCCCCTTTCCTGCCAAGAGAAAGGAGCGCCCGATGTTAAAGGTTGAGGGACTGAACGCGGGTTATGGCGCGGTGCAGGTGCTGTGGGACGTGGGTTTCCATGTGGACTGCGGGGAGATTATCGCCATTCTGGGCAGCAACGGTGCGGGCAAGACCACGGCCGTCCGGGCCGTCACAGGGATGATAAAACCTCTGAGCGGCAGCGTGCAGCTCGACGGGGTGGAGCTCTGCGGCAAAAAAAGCCGAACCATTCTGGACGCGGGCATCGTGCAGGTGCCGGAGGGCCGTCAGCTCTTCACGGAGATGACGGTGTACGAAAACCTGGAGCTGGGGGCCTTTTCCCCGGCGGCGAAGGCGAAACTGCCGGAGTCGCTGGAGAGGTGCTACGGCTATTTTCCGCGGTTAAAAGAACGTGAGCGTCAGGCGGCGGGCACGCTCTCCGGCGGGGAGCAGCAGATGGTGGCCGTGGCACGGGCGCTCATCGGCCTGCCCAGGCTCCTCATTCTGGACGAGCCGAGCCTGGGTCTGGCCCCCAACGTGGTGGACGACATCCTTGGGGTGGCGCACGAGATGGCCAAGCAGCAGGGATTGTCCGTCATTCTGGTTGAGCAGGACGTGACGAAAGCGCTCTCCACAGCGGACCGGGGCTACGTCATTGAAAACGGGCGCGTGGCCCTTTCCGGCACGGCAGCAGAACTCAGCGCCAACGAACATGTGAAGCGCGCGTATCTGGGGATTTA
>JAIKZX010000085.1 GCA_024681935.1 Fretibacterium sp. | reverse complement strand
CATAAATTTCCATCCCAAGCGCCACGCCATGAGGGGAACCTTCACTCTGGGCTGCGACGAGAACGGGATATTCACGGGGCTGGACTGTGAGATTTATTTTGACACAGGGGCCTACGCCTCGCTGTGCGGGCCGGTTCTGGAACGGGCCTGCACCCATTCCGTGGGGCCCTACTGCTACCAGAACACGGACATCCGGGGATACGGGTATTACACGAACAACCCGCCGGCGGGGGCCTTCCGGGGGTTCGGCGTGTGTCAAAGCGAGTTTGCCCTGGAGCAGAACATCAATCTGCTGGCGGAGAAGGTGGGCATCTCCCCCTGGGAGATCCGTTTCCGCAACGCCATTGAGCCGGGGAAGGTCCTCCCCAATGGTCAGATTGCGGACTGCTCCACAGCGCTGAAGGAAACACTGCTTGCCGTCAGGGATGTTTATGAAAAGAACCGTGGCCATGCCGGCATTGCCTGCGCGATGAAGAATGCCGGCGTGGGCGTGGGGCTGCCGGACAAGGGGCGGGCAAAAATATGTGTCGAGGGCGGCATTGCCTGTCTTTACACGGCGGCCAGCGACATCGGGCAGGGCTGCTCCACGGTCTTCATGCAGATTCTTGGGAAGGCCGCGGCGCTTCCACGGGATAAGATGCGCCTGATGCCGGGCAGCACGGAGACCTCACCGGACTCCGGCACCACGTCGGGCTCGCGCCAGACCCTTATCACGGGCGAGGCGGTCCGCATGGCCGGCACGGAATTAAAGGCGGCCCTTGACGAGGCGGGGGGGGATCTGGCGGCGCTGAACGGCCGGGAGTTCTTTGCGGAGTTCTTTGACCCCACGGACAAACTCGGCGCGGACAAGCCCAACCCCAAAAGCCATGTGGCCTACGGCTTTGCCTCGCATGTGGTTATCCTGGGGGAGGATGGCCGGGTCTCCGAGGTCTGGGCGGCCCACGACTCCGGAAAGGTCGTCAACCCCACCTCCATTCAGGGGCAGATTGAGGGCGGTGTCCTGATGGGGCTGGGGTATGCGCTGACTGAGGATTTCCCGCTGGAGAACTGCGTCCCAAAGGCAAAGTTCGGTACGCTGGGGCTGATGCGGGCGACGGACATCCCCAGTATCCACGCAATTTACGTGGAGAAGGAGGAGCAGCTGCCCTTCGCCTATGGCGCCAAGGGAATCGGGGAGATTGCCGCCATCCCGACGGCCCCCGCGGCGGCGGGCGCCTATTACGCGAGGGACGGCGTGTTCCACACGAAACTGCCCATGGACGGCACGCCCTACCGCCCCAAAAAGGCGTAGGGAAGCGGCCATGCTGGTCTGTATAAAGGGAGCGGGGGATCTGGCGTCGGGCATTGCCGCGCGGCTCTTCCGAGCCGGGATAAGGGTTGTCATGACGGAGACAGCCCGGCCCACGACGGTGAGGCGGACCGTGAGTTTCTCCGAGGCCATCCGCCTCGGAGAAACTCTTGTTGAGGACATCAGGGCCCGCCGCGCCGGGGGGCCGGAGGAGGCGCTGACCATTGCCGGAAACGGCGCCGTGGCCGTCCTTGTTTGCCCTGACGGTGAGCTTATCCCTCAGCTGGCTCCTGATGTCGTGGCGGACGCCATCATGGCGAAGAAGAACCTGGGGACGAAGATCACCGACGCCCCCATCGTCATCGGGGTGGGGCCGGGTTTCACCGTGGGGGAGGACTGCCGCGCGGTGGTGGAGACGAAGCGGGGCCACACGCTGGGCCGGGCGTTTTATGAGGAGGGGGCAATGGCCCTTCCCAACACAGGCGTGCCGGGCATCGTTGGAGGCTTTGCCTCTGAGCGGGTGCTCCGTGCCCCCTGCGACGGGGTCATCCTTCCCCGGCATGAGATTGGCGATATCGTCAGGGCAGGGGAGGTCGCCGCCACGGTTGACGGAACTCCGCTGCTATGCACGATAGACGGGATGCTGAGGGGAATGCTGGCCCCGGGAACGGAGGTCACCCGGGGCATGAAGAGCGGCGACATTGACCCCCGGGGGGCAGAGGCGGACTGCCGGAGGATTTCGGACAAGGCACTGGCCGTCGGGGGCGGCGTGCTTGAGGCGCTGCTGCACTTTTATCCTTATCCATGACCCCTGTGATTGCCGTCGTGGGGGCGGGGGGGAAGAGTTCGTATATCGAGCGGCTGGCGGATGATTATTCCGCCCGGGGCCGGCGTGTCTGCGTCACTTCCACAACACATATTTATAAACAGCCGGACCGGGAGAACGTCGTTTACCGGGGAGCGGAGGCGGGGGAAAAGTTAGCCTGGCCCGGGGACACGGAATTTGCCCGTCTGCGCCGCGAGTATGATGTTGTGCTGGTGGAGGCGGACGGCTCCCGCCACTGTCCCATTAAAATTCCGGCGGAGTATGAGCCGGTCATCCCCCGGCCTGTTGATGAGATTGCCGTTATCATGGGCCTGCACGCCCTGGGACGCCCGATGGGGGAGGTGTGCCAGCGCTTCGGAACGGCGGACACGCGGGGGCTCCGGGCGGCGTTTCCCGGGCTGGATGCGGAGACCCCCGTGACCCGTGAAATGGTGGATTTCATCTCTCAAACGTATTACATTGAGCCGCTTCGGCGGAAATATCCCGATATCCCCGTGAAATATGTCAGGAACAATCTCCTTCTGGCTCTGCCGGATCAGGCGGGGCGGCGCGTCGCCCTGGTCCTCATGACCTCCGGCAGTTCCCGCCGATTCGGGGAAAATAAACTGCTTTACCCCGTCCGGGGCAGGGCGCTTTTTCGTCACGGTCTGGACGCGCTGCTGGGGGCGAAGCTCAGGCTGGAGGAAGATAAGATAGAGGCGGAGGTCTTTGTGACGGGCGGCAATTCTCTTGAATGCGGGGGGGCTGAGGTCATCGACAACCCCGACCGGCTTGAGGGCATCGCCGGCTCCATCCGGCATGGGACGGAAACCGCGATGCGCCGCCGCTGTGACGCGGTGCTGTTCCTCGCCGGGGACCAGCCCGATTTCCCCGCGGAGGATGTCGCCCGGCTTGTGCGGGAGTTCCTGTGCTCCGGAAAACCCATGGGATGCGCCTATGCCGGTCATCCCGCCAATCCCGGTATTTTCAGCTCCGCGTGTGGCCCCGATCTGCTTGGCCTGAGTGGGGACTCTGGGGCATTAAAACTGATAAAGCAGCATCCTGAAAGGACGCATTATTATGTCGTGCGCCCGGAGAAGCTTCTGGATATCGACACGATGAACGATGCTGCCGGCCTTTAATCCCCGGGCCCGAACAGCTTTTCCCCCGCCACGTATTTTGCCGTCAGATGAACGTCCTCCCCGGCAAGGCAGAGCGTCTGCTCAAGACGTTCCGGGAGGGACTCCCTGCGGGGGCCGGAGCGCTGCTCCGGCAGCACAAGGATATCGGCCTCACAGCCTGGCAGAAAACTTCCCACATTCCCAAAGTATTTTCCGCCCCCTGCTGTTGCCATGCAGAACGCTTCCGCAAAGGTCAGAGGGCGGGCCTCCTCCTGAAGGAGCCGCCACCGGAGTTTGGAGACGCCCACCGCGTCCGTGACAGCCCGGAACAGGGAGAGGTCCGCTCCCGCCGCCAGGTCCGTGCCCAGCCCGACGTTCAGCCCTTCATCGAGATATTTTCGGATGGGGGCGACGCCGCTGGCAAGATTCATGTTGGACTGCGGGCAATGGGCGATGAAACTCCTTCGCGCCTTCAGCAGCCCGATTTCCTCATCATTGAGATAGACGCAGTGGGCCATGATGGTCCGCTCATCCAGAAGCCCGAAATGGTCGTACGTTTCGGCGTAGTTCCGGGCCCACGGGCACAGCTCGCGGACCCACGCCACCTCAGAGGGGTTCTCGCCCAGATGGGATTGAACGGGAAGTCCCCGCGTTTTTTTGATTTCTCCCAGTCCGGCCATCAGGCCGTCGGAGCAGCTGGGGGTGAAACGGGGCGTCAGAATGGGCCGTGTGCGGCGGAATCCGGCTGTTTCCCTCAGCCAGGCCTCCGTGTCCGTCAGGGACTGACGGGTGCCCTCTCTGAGCCCGTCCGGGGAGTTCCTGTCCATGTTGACCTTGCCAACATAGCTGATGAGGCCGGTTTCTTCCATCTTCTCCATCAATATTCGTGTCGCGGGGACATGAAGAGTGCCGAAAATGACCGCCCGCGTCGTGGGGCTGGCCTTCAGTGCGTCGGCAAAGGCCGCGTAGACCTGCCCGGCGTACTCTGTATCCCTGTATTTTTCCTCTTCGGGAAAGGTGTAGGTATTCAGCCAGTCCAGCAGCTCCAGGTCTGTCCCGAGCCCACGGAAGGGGAACTGCGGGGCGTGGAGGTGAAGATCCGTCATTCCGGGAATGACAAGGCAGTCGCCGTAGTCCTCGACAGGAACGCCGGACCAGGCTTCGGGGAGCCGGGCATAAACGCCGGTCACCCTGCCGTCCTCTGCGAGAAGATAGCCCCCCTCCAGAGCGGCAATGTCCTTGATTGATGTGCTGTAACAGATATTTCCCTTTACTGCAAGCCTGCCTTGTCTCATCCTGCGTCCTCTCTTGCGTGAATACCGTTTTTTAAATTATAATAAATAAAAGAAGAAAATCAACGAAAAAAATATGATAAAATTTGAGCTAAGCCTATATTTCAGCTTGAGGAGGAATTGCTATGTCAGAAAAGTTTTCCGTCAGCGTTGATAACATCTATCAGCTTGACGGCAGGGTTCCGTTGGGGAAAGCTATCCCTTTCGGTCTGCAGCATGTGTTGGCCATGTTTGTCTCCAACCTCGCCCCCATTACGATTATTGCGGGCGCGGCCCAGCTCTCGGCGGAGATGACGGGAATGCTTCTGCAGAATGCTATGTTCGTGGCCGGAATTGCCACTCTGGTTCAGATTTATCCCATCATTCTTCCGGGTACGGGGCTGAGAATCGGTGCCCGGCTGCCCATCGTCATGGGCGTCAGTTTCACTTTTGTGACAATCCTCTGTTCTATCGCGGTGAATTACGGGTATCCTGCAATGCTTGGAGCGGTGCTTATCGGCGGCCTGATGGAAGGGACCCTGGGCCTGTTCGCCAAATATCTGGCGAAGTTCATTAAGCCCATCGTCTCCGCTTCCGTGGTGACGGCCATCGGTATGTCCCTGTTCACGGTGGGGGCCCGATCCTTTGGCGGAGGGTATGGCCCGGACTTTGGGTCTGTGCCCAACCTCATCATTGGAACAGTCACCCTGGTGGTGTGCCTGGCCTGGGCCGCGGTGATGAAGGGCTATATGAAGCAGCTCTCCGTCCTGGCGGGGCTCATCGTGGGCTACATCCTCTCCATCTTCATGGGAAAGGTGGATTTGAGCGGCATCCTGTCCGGCGGGGCCGTCTCCTTCCCGCACTTCATGATGTTCAGGCCGGAGTTCCACGTTGGGGCAATCCTCTCGGTTTGCATCATCTTCCTCGTGTCCGCTGCTGAGACCATCGGCGACACATCAGCCATGACCATGAGCGGCCTTGGGCGTCCCATCACGAATCAGGAAGTGTCCGGTTCCCTGGCCTGCGACGGCTTTGCCTCCGCATTCTCCTCCCTTTTCAGCTGCTCGCCCGTGACCTCCTTCTCACAGAACGTGGGCCTGATTGCCATGACGAAGGTCGTGAACCGTTTTACCATCATGACCGGCGCGCTTTGCATGGTCCTTGCGGGCCTCATTCCCGTTGTGGGGAATTTCTTTGCCTCCCTGCCTCAGGCGGTGCTGGGCGGCTGCACCATCATGATGTTTGGCCAGATACTCCTCTCAGGAATGCAGATGATTGCTCACTGCGGCTTCACCCAGAGGAACATGACCATCGCCTCTCTGTCGCTGGCGGTGGGCGTGGGCTTCACGGCCTCCACGGAGATTGGCATCTGGGAGGTCTTTCCGCAGATTATCAAGGATGTCTTTGGGGCCAACGTCGTGGCGGTGGTCTTTGTCGTTGCGATAATCCTCAGCTACGTGCTCCCTGAGAACATGGAAATTCAGAAGGCGGAGCACTGATGGCTGCCGTGGGGAAGAGCTACGTCCGCGTTGACGCCTTTGACAAGGTGTCCGGCAGGGCAAAATATACGGACGACCTCTGCGACAGGCACGCTCTTATCGCCAGGATTAAGCACTCCAATGTGGCCCATGCCCTGGTGAAGTC
>JAIKZX010000012.1 GCA_024681935.1 Fretibacterium sp. | reverse complement strand
CCCCATCTGGGTGGCAAACTACATCCTCATCGACTACGGCACCGGCGCCATCATGGGTGTGCCCTGCGGCGACCAGCGTGACTTCGAGTTCTGCCGCAAGTACGGCATCTCCATCATTCCGGTCATTCAGCCGAAGGAGGGAGAGAAGTTTGACCCCGACGGCGGAAACATGACCCACGCCCTTGAGGAGTATGGCATCGTCTGCAACTCCGGTCAGTTTGACGGAATGAGCACAGAAGAGGCCATCCCTGCGATGATAGAGTGGGGGGAGAAGGAGGGCTACTGCCGGCGTGAGGTGAACTTCCGCCTGCGCGACTGGCTCATCTCCCGCCAGAGATACTGGGGCACCCCCATCCCCTTCGTCCACTGCCCGCACTGCGGTGTGGTGCCCGTGCCCGAGGAGCAGCTTCCCGTGCTGCTGCCGGAGGACGTGGAGGTGAAGGAGGTCGGGCACTCGCCCCTTCTGGACCTGCCGGACTGGCTGTCCACCACCTGCCCGAAGTGCGGCGGCCCTGCCCGGCGCGAGGCGGACACAATGGACACCTTCTTCTGCTCGTCGTGGTATTTTGACCGTTACTGCTCCCCCGGCGACGATGCGCGTCCCTTTGAGAAGAAGGACGTGGACTACTGGATGCCGGTTGACCAGTACATCGGCGGCATTGAGCACGCCTGCCTGCACCTGATTTACGCGCGATTCTTCGCCAAGTTCCTGGCGGATATCGGCATGACCTCGGCCCGCGAACCCTTCACCCGGCTCCTGACTCAGGGCATGGTCATCAAGGACGGCGCGAAGATGTCCAAGTCTCTGGGCAATGTGGTGGACCCGACGGAGATTGTGAACAACTATGGCGCGGACACCGTGCGGCTGTTTATCCTGTTTGCAGCCCCGCCTCAGAACGATCTGGACTGGTCGGAGCGCGGTGTGGAGGGCTCCAGTCGCTTCCTGGGCCGTGTTTGGCGCAGCGTGGAGGACAACCTGGAGGCGCTGAAGGCCCACGGCGGGCACATTATCCCGGTGGATGAGCTGAAGGACCCGGAGCTGCGGGAGTTCAAGCGCAAGATTCACACCACCATCCGGGACGTGACCCGCGATATCGAGGAAGAAAAGCAGTTCAACACGGCTATTGCCCGCCTGATGGAGCTGACCAACGCTTTCTACAGCCTGAACGCTGAGGGGGACGTGGCGGACACTCTGCGCCGGGAGTCTGTGGATGTGCTTCTGAACTGTCTGTCGCCCTTCTGCCCCCACATCACCGAAGAGCTGTGGGAGATGCTGGGGCACAAGGACATGCTCTGCCTGGAGCCATGGCCTGTGGCGGACGAAAAGGCTCTGGTTCAGGACGCCGTGACCATCGTTGTACAGGTAAACGGCAAGGTTCGGGCCCGGCTGGAGCGTCCGGCGGGGCTGAGCAAAGAGGAGCTGGAGAAGAGCGTTCTGTCCGACCCGGCAGTGCAGGAAAAGCTGGCCGGCAAGGATGTCGTCAAGGTCATCGCGGTGCCGGACAAGCTGATCAACATCGTGGTGAAGGGATAAACCGGAGGTTCTCTTGCCGCGCCTGACCGTCATCGAGGGACACGAGGGACAGCGCCGCCAGCTTGAGGAGCGTCTTACCGCTCTGGAGGCGGAGGGCTGGCCGCTGTCCGGGAAGTTCGAGGCCGGTGATTTGAACGGAGGCTGGCGGGCCCTGTTTGAGCGTGCGGAGGCGCGGGGACTCTTCGCGGAGCGTCAGGTGCTGGTCGCCGAGGGATGCGAGGCCCTGGGCCCCTTCCCTGACGAGTTGGGCGAGTACCTTGAGGAGGACGGCGCGGACGCCGTGATTATCACCACCTTCGTCGGAGACACGAAAAAAATCTTCTCAAAGGGCGTCCTGGCTCTGCGCAGAATATCTTTCCTTCGGGCGGACCCGGCGGTCCCGCCGTGGAAGCGGCGGGACTGGCTTCTGGGTCTGGCGCGGGAACAGGGGGCAAAGCTGGCCCCGGACGCGGCTGCCCTGCTTGGAGAATCCATCGACTCACAGGAGGAGCTGCGCGGCGAGCTGGCCAAACTGAGCCTTTACGCCGGGGAACGGACCATCTCTGTGGAGGACGTTCAGATGCTCTCCTTCGACGAGGGGGGGCGGGCGCTGCTTACCTTCCTGGACGGGGTGTGCCAGGCCAGAGCACGGGATGTGGCCCGGGCCCTGAAATACCTCCGGCGCGAGCCCCTGTTGCCTGTGCTCGTGTCCCTGTGCAACCGGCTCCGCCCGGCGCTTCTCATGACGGTCTTTCCCAGGACCCAGGAGGCGGCGCTGAAGGCTATCGGAATGGGCAGTGGAAAGAATTACGCCCTGCGCATGGCCCGGGGGGCCCTGTCCGCTTTCGGCGCGGCGGGGATACAGCAGTTTATGCTGAAGGCTGTCCGTCTTTCCTACCTTGAAAAGACTTCATATTCCCTGGGATGGCCGGGCTTTGAGCTGGCTTTGTGGGAATTGATGGGCAGCGCGGGACGTTTACCGCCCCCCTGAATTGTGCTAAAATTTTAATCAGTTCATCTTACATAAGGAGGCGAAGGTCGATGGAAGTACGTTTTGTTCAGCGCGGAACGGAGATCGACGGCAAACTTCGGGAGTACATGGAGAACAAGATGTCCAAGATGGAGAAGTTCTTCAGGAAAATCCTGAACTGTCAGGTTGTCGTCAGCCACCACAAGGGCAATTTCAACGTGGAGACGACGGCCAACGCCAACGGAGTGATTCTCCGCGCGGAGGAGAACGCCACCGAGCCCCGGAAGGCCTTTGACCAGGCGCTCAAGAATCTGGAACGCCGCATTAAACGGTATAACTCCTACCTCAAGGACAAAGGGCAGTTCCAGGATGAGGAGAACTTCTCTTTCAGCGTTGAAGGGACGACAGAGACAGTGGACCCCAGCGAGCCCGTCATCGAGAAAGTGAAGAAAGTTCCTGTTCACCCCATGGATCCGGTGGAGGCCGTTATGCAGATGGAACTGGTGGGGCACTCTTTCTTCATGTTCCAGAACGCAGAGACGGGAGAAATCAACGTCGTCTACAAGCGCAAGGAGAAGTCCTACGGTTTGCTGGAACCCATCCATTGATTCAAAAGAGCGGGGCCCGAAAGGCCCCGCTCTTTTTATCCCGGCTTCATCCTTGTTATGAGGGAAGGGCAATCTTCCATGAAGCGGCCTCCTGACGTCCCGCAACAAAGCTCTTATAAATCCCCTCCTGCCCGAGCAGTTCCTCGTGGGTGCCTTTCTGCGCGATGCGCCCGTTGTCAATCACAAAGATCTGGTCCGCGTGGCGGACGGTCTTCAGCCGGTGCGCAATCATGATAATGGTCTTTTCCTTCGTCAGCGCCTCAATCGCGGCCGTCAGCTCCGCCTCGTTTTCGGGATCCACATTAGCCGTGGCCTCATCCAGAATGATGATGGGGGCATCCTTCATGATGGCGCGGGCGATGGAAATCCGCTGCTTTTCGCCCCCCGAAAGGCTGGCTCCCCCCTCGCCGATGAGGGTGTCGTACCCGTCAGGCAGCGACATGATGAAATCATGGCATTTTGCCTTTTTGGCGGCCTCGACGACACGTTCCAAAGGAGCCTCCGGCTCCCCGAAACGGATATTGTTCGCTATGGTGTCCTCAAAAAGGAAGACGCTCTGAAAAACAAAGCTGAAGTTTTTCATCAGGGAGTCAAAGCTATAGTCCCTCACATTTCTGCCGCCCAGCAGGACCTCGCCCTCACGGACATCCCAGAACCGCGCCATCAGGCGGCACAGCGTCGTTTTTCCGCCGCCGGAGGGCCCCACAAAGGCCGTGGCGGTCTTTTCCGGAATCCTCAGGCTCACGCCGTCTATGATCTTCTTTTTGTCGTAGGTAAAAGCCACGTTTTTCAGTTCGAGGGTATGATCCTCCGGCGTGATTTCCCCACCGTCAATGTCCATCGGCGGCATATCCAGTATCTCCTTTGCTCTGGTGACGGCAATCCGGATGTTGCGGAGCAGTGCCGTGAACGAGCTCATGGAGTCCAGACTCTCGCAGACCATAAAGGACGATATCATCATCATGATACAGAACAAAAGCGGCATGGAACCCTCAAAATAAAACTTCAGGCTCAGGATGCACATGGCGGTCCCTGTGAACTTTGTGGCCAGATTCTGCAGGGTCACCCATGGAACCGCCCTGAACTCAAGGACGGTATCCGCCTGCTGTTTTTCGGCGATGGCGGCCTCAAGCTTTTTTGCGGCCTTGTCGGTCATGGAATAGTTTTTGACCTCCGCAATGCCCTGCACATACTCAAGGACCTGCGTCACCAGGTCTTCATCAGCCCGGTGCTTTCTGGAGGCCACAGGACGGGCCGCCCGCTGCATAGCGGCATTGAAGATGATATAAAAACCGATGCCGGCGGTAAGCACCAGACCGATGCGCCAGTCGAAGGCATAGACGAAACAGGTGATGACGGCTGTGGTCAGAATGCCCTGCGTCGTGATCATCACAATGCGGGTTGCGATGTCCGCCAGGCTTTCCATGGTGTTGGTCGTCACGTTGGTGATCGCGCCCAGAGAATTGCTGTTGAAGAAGCCCATGGGGAGATACCGCAGATGTTCGGCAATCTCAATCCGTTTATTGGCGCAGGAGTGATAGCCCGCCTCGCACTGCAGCATGGTGGTCTTCAGGGCGATCAGGAACTGACCCAGCACGGAAAAGACCATAATTCCGGAAGAAAGCCAGAAGTGGCTCAGGGTCATGCCGCCCCCAAGCACCCCCTTCACGACGACGGCAATGGCCGTGATGCGCAGCGCCGAGAAGAACGCCTTCACCACCCCCAGCGCGATGGCCAGATACAGTTTGCGGCGGTCCTCCCTATCACAGAAATCAAAAAACTGCTTCAGCGTCTCAAACATTTCCCTCTTCCTCCCTTGCCGCGATGTGCGCCTGCCACATTTTCTGATACAGCCCGCTCCCTGACAGCAGTTCTCTGTGGGTGCCGCGCGCCTCGACCCGTCCGCCATTGATCAGAATAATCTGGTCGGCATCCGCAATGGTGGAAAGCCTGTGGGCGATGACCAGAATCGTTTTTCCCCGCACCAGCTTCGCGACGCTGCGCTGAACCAGCGCCTCGTTTTCAGGATCGGTGTAGGCGGTTGCCTCATCCAGAATGATGACCGGCGCGTTTTTCAGCATGGCTCTTGCTATAGATATGCGCTGGCGTTCTCCGCCGGAAAGGTGGCTCCCGGCGCCGCCGCAGATTGTCTGATATCCGTTCTCCAGTCCCAGAATAAAGTCATGGCAGCCACAGGCCCTGGCGGCCTCCATCACCTGTTCGTCGGAGGCCCCGGGGTCTCCCAGACGGATATTCTCCAGGATGCTCATGTCAAACAGATAGTTGTCCTGGGAGACATAGGCAATCATTTTCTGCCATGTGTCCAGCGGGATGTTCCGGATATCCACGCCGCCAAAGTTGATGCTTCCGCTGTCCGGGTCCCAGAAGGAGGCAATCAGTTTGGCAATGGTGGACTTGCCTGAGCCGGAGGGCCCCACCAGAGCGTTGACCGTTCCTGCCCGCACTGTCAGGTCAATGCCATGAAGCACCTCGGCGTCCCTGTAGGCAAAATGCACGTCCTGAAGCCGTATATCCGACCCCTGAGGCTTTTCCGTCATCAAATCAGGCCGCTGAAGCTCCGCTTTTTCCAGAATATCTGTCACTTCTCCAATAACAGTGCCCATTTTATTGATATCATCTGTGTAACTCACCGCCACCAGAAAGGGGGGGATCAGCCCCAGTGAAAGGATGATCAGCATCAGAAGATCCGGCCCGGAGACAGAGCCTTTCATTAAGAACGACACCCCGAAGGGAAGAAGAGGCAGCAGCGTGGCGGGAGTGATCACCATCAGCAGATTCTGATACGCGTTGCAGCGCCGCATCCATTCGATAAAGCAGTCCGCGCCCTCTTTTGCCGCGGTCACAAATTTCGCGTAGCTCGTTTTCGCCTTGCCGAAGGCCTTGATGACCTCGATGCCGCCTATATATTCGACCGCTGTGTCATTGAGCGCTTTGGTCTTGACGACGGTGTTCTGATAGCTTTTCCGGGCGTCGCGCATCATCAGCATGAGGAACAGGCCTCCGATGGGGACGGTAATCAGGGAGATCAAAGTCAGCCGCCAGTCAATCCGCAGCATATAGGCGAAGATTCCAAAGGGGATAAGCAGATTTGAGGTGATCTCCGGGATCATGTGTGCCAGTGTGGTCTCTATGGAATCCACGCGTTCCACAATGATGTTCTTGTAGGTGCCGGAGGCCTCCTCCAGCACATCACCCAGCGGCATTTCCGCCAGCTTCTTTGTCATTCTTCTGCGGATGTTGGCCAGCACCTCAAACGTCGCCTTGTGCGACATCGTGGTGGATATCGCGTGAAACAGCCGGTCAAGCAAAAAGAAAAAAGCCATCCAGAGGCACTGGATCAGGCAGTAACGGAAGTCCGCTGTCTTGTCCAGCAATCCTCTGACGATGCCAGCCATAAAAATATAGGGGAGAAAGCCGGAGAGGACGCTCAGGACAGCCAGCAGAACACTGAGAATGTAACTGCTCCGCCTGCTTCCCGCGAACTCCATAATCCAGCTCAGAGTGCTGCGTTTTTTGACCTTTCCCCGCTGTTTTTGTGTAGCCATAGGTTTTGGGCCTCCTTGTAAATTAAAGCTAACCCATGATTAAAAAATAAAACGCCTTCCTGATTCCGTGCCGGAAGGCGTCAGAAGAACGCCGGTTTGTTTAACCTGCGTTTTCCTAATATCCAAAAAATCCCTTCCACGCTCTGGAAAAAAAATGATCCAGCGTATCCGCATAGTGTAGGGCTTCTTCCCGGGTGAAGTCATGCTCTACTGTCTGAAACACCGCGTTGATGTTGGCCGTGATCAGAAGATGCAGTTCCTTCATGCAGAAATCCCTGATCTTCACCCCCCTCTTTTTAAGCAGCTCCATGAAAGACAGAGTCGTTTCCTCTTCCATCACGGCAAAATCGTGAAGAAAGTTCTCATACTTTGTGCCCTGAGATTTGCAGATAATCAGGCGAAAGGCTTCCAGATGATCATACATATAGGAAATTGTAATCTTTGCGCCCCGGCCGGTCTCCCACATGCTCAAATCCCCCGCCCCCACCGACCGCCTCTGGGTGCTCACTTCCTGGCGGTACAGAGTCATCAGTCCCTGACAGGCGGGCTCCACCAGCGCGGAGAACATCTCCTCCTTGCCCGCAAAGTGCTTATAGAGTCCGGAGGCGCTCATTCCGGCCGCGGAGGCAATCCTCCTCATCGAGGCATCCTTAAACCCATACGTCAGGAACTCAGCCGTTGCCGCCTCTATAATACTCACATGGTGCGCTTCCTTATCTCTGGTCATGACGTCTCCTTTACCCAACGAAGCGAACAGTGTTCGCCTTTTTATATAGCGTACACCGTTCGCTTGGAGCTGTCAAGACCTTCATTTTGAAAAACGTCTGACGCGCAAGGGATTCCTGTCCTGACCCCTGATTGCTTTACCACTGAGCTGTTTTTTTTGATGCAAAAGAGCCCCCGGGGTTACGGATACACGGAGATAACGATTCCACGTGTCTACCCCAGGGAAGGGAAAGTAAAACGGTTATGTGTGTGACAGCACCGTCGGGCATTATGTGTCAATCAGTGTGTTTTCGGCCTCTTTCACTTCTCGCCAGGCCCTGCTGCGCATGGGTTTGGCCCGCATTTGCCGAATCTCTCTGACCGATTTTTATAGGTCTCCAAGTTTCACTCCGCCTGCGGTTTTCCAATCAACATTTTCGCTGAAGGTATGCCCCCCGACAACTGTGGACACCGCTTTTTTATTTGAGAAGAAATTTTACGGTTTCAATTACGCTTTTGTGCTCAACCTTCCGGGGCTCAAACCTTATAAGCGTGTATATGATCTGCATGACAATGCCGGAGCCGAATGTGGTAACAATGGTCCCAATCCCTATGGGGCCTCCAAGAAGCCCCCCGATGAGGAACACGATTCCCCAGAGAAGGCTCTGCACGGCCCCTATCGGCAGTCTGCTCAGCCGCTTTCCCAGCCCCACAAGGAGGGCGTCCCTCGGCCCGCAGCACTGAGCGGACGACATATAAAAATACTGTCCCACAGCCATTAAGGCAAGGCCTGCAACGATGACCAGGATCCCGGTGAGTGTATCTTCTGCTTTTGGGAACAGAGCCAAATCGTTAAATATCTGAATAAAATTGCCCGTAAGGAGAGCATCAATAATCGTGCCAAACCCGATTTTTTCTTTCATCAGTATGTCAATAAGCAGTATAATCACGCTCATCACTGTCATGGCAAGACCATAGTTCAGCGGCGTATGAAAGGAAACCCCCATGCCCAGACAGTCCCAGGGGGCAAGCCCGAGGTTGGCATGAATTGTCAAATGTACGCCCAGCGAAAACACAATCAATCCGATGATTATTTTAACCCAACCGAATAAAATGCTTCTTCGGCTCACAGTTGTTCACCCCACAGGTATCGTTCTGTCTTCCAGCCCCGGTCTGTCCTCACGGGGACACCTCTGCTGTCCACTTTCGCAGCCGCCTCTCCGGCGGGGGAACGGGAGAGGCGGGGCGGATTGTGAATCAGCATCCAGCAGACCTCCGCGTCCCATCCCTGTGTAGGAAGTGCATCCCCTTCCGCCGGCCTCTATGATATCACCGTTCTCAGGCGGCG
>JAIKZX010000190.1 GCA_024681935.1 Fretibacterium sp. | reverse complement strand
CGTCGCCACATTCCCGCCGCAGGCCACCGGGTCGCCGATGCGCCCGGCCTGACGGCCCTCCGCAATGACCGTGCCGCTGCCGCTGGCGAGGACACTGTCGTGGCATCCATGGGGAACTCCGGGATGGGTGCAGCAATGTACCGCCCAGGCGTGCCCCTGACAGTGAAGCGACCGGCCGTTTACCATGACCGTTGCGCAACCCTCGACGTTCGGGCGTGGCGGCCAGCAGGCGTGGCCCGTGCAGATGTCGTTTTTTCTTGCCGCTGGCGGCATTGGAAACACCTCTTTAATTCAGATAGATCATCGCGCCGTCCATGTCGATGTTCCCTCCGGCTATGACGCGGATATCCCCCACGGCGTTCACCGTCAGGAGGCTCTTCTTCCTGTCGTAGCTTATCCGCGTGCCGTCCTCAAAGGTCGTGACACGGATATCCCCGTCGCCTACGGGGGGCTTGTTCGCGTCATCGTAGATAGAACCCAGGACGGCCCCGGCCTCAAGCCCGTTGCCCGTCATGAGGCAGTACACGTGCTCATCCACGTCCAGATGATATTCATCCTTATTCTTCTTCGTGTTGGGGACAATGACGGGCAGCCAGCCGGAAACCATGTTATCCTTGTCCGGAAAGCGCACCCGCGCCATGTGCCGCGCCGGATCATAGGCCGAAACATAGCCGAAACGCCCGATGGCACCCGGCTCCGTATGCTCATTTTGCACTGCCCGTCGTCCCCTTTCCGGCTTTGTAAGTCTCATCCTCTGAGCCGAACGGTGTCCCGCTCCCGGATTTGTCCGCCTTCTTTTTCTTCTTCACGGACTTCTTCGATTCGCCGCCCATACGGAGCTCCATCGACGTGGTGTAGCCGCCTCTGACGCTGTGAGTGGCCTTGTCGATGGCATACTTGCCGCTGAACTTGCCCCAGCCGGAGATCGTGAGGTTCTGGGCGCCCACGAAGCGCAGGTCGCCCATCATGTCGATTTTGCCGGTTATCTCCTTTTTGTTCGCGCTGCGCAGGCGCTTTTTCGCCACGGCCTTCGCGTCAGCCAGGGTGTCCACCCGTTCGTTAATCTCAAGGTCGCGGCCATTGCCTTCCGCGTCCTCGTCCTCCTCCACGGCCTCTATCGTCTCGGCCTTCACGGGATGATGGTAGCGAACGCGGGCGGCCTTGTAGGTGCCCGCCGTCCTGGTCTTGAAGCTGTAGCGGGTTATCCGCTTGTCGCCAAACTTCAGCGTGCCCACGGGCTCATGCTCCTCGTAGCTTTCTTCGTCATAACAGACAATCTGTTTGTCCGTCACCTTGACGCCAAGGCCGTAATCCCGGCATAGCCCCCGCAGGAAGGCGAGGTCTGAGGCTTCGTCCTGCTGGCGGCGCTCAAAGAACGGATCCTCCGGCGCGTCCCAAAAGAGCTTGAGCCCGTTTTTGTTGGCGATATCCGCCGCGATGGTGGAGAGCTTCACGTTTTCCCATGCCTTGTTGTGCTTCTCCCGGCACATGGGCTTTGTGGTCAGGGACGAGACGCCCTTGATGACAACCACCGTGGGAGGACCGGAGCATTCTATCTCGTCCACGGTGAAGGTACCGCAGGGGAGGGACTCCGCCTTGTCCGGGGCGTCCCACTCCCGCGTGAGGATGCTGGCCCTGATGATATCACCCTTTGAGGGGAACCACGGGTCGCGCCAGCGTCCCTCCCGGTCCTCCAGCGTCACGGAGATATCGTCGGCCTTGCCGCTGGCGTTGTCCGTGTAACTGAAGGAAACGAGGTAGGGCGCAATGTCCCGCGAGATGTCCTTGCCCTCGTAAACGATGACGACCTCCGCGCTTCGCGCCGGATGCGCGTCTGTTTCCGGCATAACCTGTCACCTCTTCCAGGGAGGCAGAGCCGTCACGATGGGAACGTCAACATCTGGCACATTCAGAACGATGTTTGCGGGGAGTATAACGTAATTCTGATAATCCGTGTTTGCCTCCAAAAGCACATCCATCAGCTTCTCCCCGCCCCGGTCATGGTACACCCGCAGGGCGATCAGATCCCATGTGTCGCCCTGGCTGGTTCGATAGGTCCGGCTCATGCAAACGCAACCCTTTCTTCATAACTCTGTATATCGCTCAGCGCGTCCCGGACGGCCTGGGCAATCCTCTGGGCGAGCCCCCTGTCATCGCCGCCGCCGTTGACCGTGATATTGATGGTGGGAGACCCGCCGGAGTAACTGTTGGAGATTGAGGATCCGCCGGTATAGTTGCTCACCGTGTTCCCCCCCATGAAGTTCATGCCCATTTCCTCACCTGCCGCAAGCCAGAGCGGGATGCCGCGGGAACGGTCGGAGAGAGGCACGACCGCCTCCGGGCCAGACTCCGCCACGAGGCCGATGTGGGGCGTGGAAAAGATGCCGCCCGTGGCGTGCGCCGCAATATTCAGCTTTTGCCCTATGTCCGGCGCCTCGACGATCATATTCCAGGCGTTGTCGGGCATACCCAGACGCCTGCCCGCCTCCATCAGGAGCGGGATGCCGCGTGATTTGTCCGTCAGCGGCACGACCGCCTCCGGCCCAGACTCCGCAAGCCAGGAGATCATGGGATGGGTGATGATGCCGCCGAGGGCGT
>JAIKZX010000040.1 GCA_024681935.1 Fretibacterium sp. | reverse complement strand
CTGCAGCTGGACTGGGGGCGCTACGCGGACACGGACGTGGGCGTGAAAATTGCGGCCGTCCGTCATTGGGATGATGTTTCGCTGGGGTTCTGGTGGACAAAGACGGACCGGCTGACCAGCGGCAAGGATTACACCCGTGCGGGGGTCCACATGGAGATTCCGGCGGAGAAGTGGTTTGGAAGCTGGCTGGGCCGTCCAAGTGACCACGTCTGGGAGCAGGACACGATGCTGATCTCGACCTGGCGCATCGATGCGGGCCGCGAGGGCGGGCACGTCCGCACGCCGGAACGTCTGCTGGGCCAGCTCCGGCCCATGGTGCTGAAACAGAATGTAACTCAGCTCCTGAAGGAGTATTGCTCCTTCGAGGATGTTGCGGAGAGGGACGCCGGGGCCCGGAGCCTTGCGGAGCTCTTCTTTCCGCGGACAGAGGATAAAAATTAAGGACTGAGGGGTTTTGAGGATGTTGTCGTTGAACAGTGTGCGGCGTGGTGGGCTTTTGTTGCGGGCAGCGGTCATAGGTCTTGTGTTGTCCGCCTGTGCTGCCGGGGCTGCTGTCCCCCCGGCGGGGTCGCGTTGGACTGTCTCACGGGATCAGAACCCCAGCTCCCAGAGGCTTCCTGGAAATGTCCCGGCGCAGGACGAAAACGCCTGGATGTACGAACCTCCGCAGGAGGAGCTGACGGAGGAGGAGATTAATCAGCTCTTCGACGAGGCCCTGAACTGGGACAACGAAGCTTATCTCAAGGAACTGAAGGAGATAAGGAATCAGCAGGAGCAGGAACAGCGGGAATGGGAAGAATGGCAGAAATGGCAGGGCCAGCAGCAGCCCGGCCAGGGTACCGGCGGGAATCTCCCCGGAGCCGGGGGAACGGGGCCAACGGGGATGCTAAAGAACCGTCTGCCCTATCCTAAGAGCACCAGGGATACCATGATCACCCGGACACCCATAGGGGAGCTTCTGCGACGTATGCCGCGGTATGGAATGAACTTCTTCCGTCAGCCGCCCTCGACCTACGCCCCGCTGGACTCTGTGCCCGTAACGCCAGACTACATTCTTGGCCCGGACGACGAGATGACTATCACTCTCTGGGGCATCCCGGAGGAGGGGAGCTACCCAATCCAGATTGGCCGGGACGGAATGGCGATTGTGCCGCACATCGGGGCAGTCCGTCTGGCGGGCTATAATCTCAACGAGGCGCGAAGAGTCCTCCATGCCCGCTTTGACCAGTATTTCACCGGTTATCAGCTGAACGTTTCCATGGGCAGCCTGCGTTCGATTATGGTCTACGTGACGGGGAACGTCCGCCGCCCGGGGGCCTACACAGTTTCGTCGTTCGCAACGCTGGTGAACGCGCTGCTGGCCTCCGGCGGGCCCTCCGAGGCAGGGTCGATGCGCCGGATTGAACTGAAGCGCGGCAGCCGCACCGTCACCACATTTGATATGTACGCCATGTTGCTGAAGGGCGATAAGACCCAGGACGTGAGGCTGGAGGCCGGGGATGTGATTTTTGTTCCGCCGGCGGGGCCGCTGGTGGGCCTTGCGGGCGAGGTGCGGAACCCTGGCGTGTACGAGCTGAACGGCAGCACGCGGGTAAAGGACCTGCTGTACATCGCCGGCGGGATGAACGCGCAGACGTTCAAGGGCCGGATTCAGTATTTTAAAGTCTATAATCAGGCATACCGGGGGGCGCTGGAGGGAAGTTTCTCCGAGCTTGCGGAGGTGCTGCTGGAGGATGGGGATGTTCTGCGCCTGTTCCCCGTGATGAACTTCACGGCAACGGCAAACGTCACGGGCAAGGTGTTCCGTCCGGGGACCTACGCGGTATCGCCCGGCCAATCCCGGGTGATGGACCTGATCAATCAGGCGGGGGGGCTTATGCCCACAGCGGCGGACAGGGCCGAGCTGACGAGGGTGACGCCGTCGCAGAATGGCCCCGTGAACGAGCGGTTCACCATCGACCTCCGGGCAGCCATGCGGGGCGAGCCGACCCATAACCTGACGCTGGAGCGCAATGACCGGCTGACCGTCCTGGTCATCCCGGAGTGGGACACGCAGAAGATGGTGACGATTACGGGCGAGGTGATGCGTCCGGGGACCTACGCGATGCTGAAGGGCGAACGCCTGTCCGACCTCATCACGCGGGCGGGGGGTTTCACAAAGCGGGCGCACCTGAAGGGAGCGGTGTTCACGCGCGTGAGCGTGGCGGAGGAGCAGAAGGAAGCGCTGGACCAGATGGCGGATCAGATGGAGCGTGACATGCTGTCCTCTCAGCAGAATATAGCGGGCGGCGATGCCACGGCCGCCACAGCCACTGCAAATAACGCGGAGCTGGAACGCCGGCGTGAGCTGATCAACCGTCTGAGAGACATAGATATCATGGGGCGCGTGATTGTCAGGCTGGACGTGCCGCAAAATATAAAGGATACGGTGTGGGATTTTGAGCTTCAGGATGGCGACGCGCTGAAGGTGCCGGAGGTGCCGCTGACGGTGAACGTGATGGGAGCGGTTTATGCCTCCACGTCACAGCTGTATAACCCGGCGATGGGGATCAATGGTTATGTGAACGCGGCGGGCGGAGCGGTGAAGATTGCCCACAAACGGATGCTGTACCTCCTGAAGAGCGATGGCACGGTGGTGCGGCTGACGCGGAGCACAGCGATGTTCTCCAGCAAGGAGTGGAGGGCGCCGCACGGGTTCTCTGCCGCGGTGGAGCCGGGAGACACCATTGTGGTGCCGGTGAAGTATTTGGACAGCCAGTCGTTTGATTCCCTCAGGGACACGATCGACATCATTTATAAAGTTGCCGTGGCTGCGGGGGTCTTCATCAAGTAACTGTGGTTATATGCGATGGATAAGGACTTCCGGGCAAATGACTGTTTTTTTGTGTAAATTGACAATCGGGAGCGGCGGGATATTGGGCCTCAGCACGAGACAGTTCCATGCCTGTCCGTTCAAAATAGAAGGAAACGCGGAATTGGCATGGGGCGCGGCAACAGAAACGCGCCACGAGTTGTTTATTTGACGTAGCGGTCCCAGGTGCGACGGCGATAACGGCCGGCGCGCCTGGGCTTTAATTAATTGATAAACGGAGGCATCCGGAAAGTGAAATGTTCTGACAGTCTGAGG
>JAIKZX010000079.1 GCA_024681935.1 Fretibacterium sp. | reverse complement strand
GGTATCTGTGCCATGATACGCGGGAAGTTTTAGAAAGTTTGAGGTCATCGTTATGAGAAGTCTTAACCTTACAGCCGGATACTTTAGCAACTATTTCCGCTTTACCTATTATTGGGGTAAGGCAAATTCTTGTTTGGCTGGTCCGGGGATAGACTGAGGCAGTTTACTTAAACAGGTGTTTTAATGCCCCTCGCAGCCGAAGCGGGGGGCTTTTTTATTGAGTTAACAAGGAGGAAGCAAAATGATTATTGTCCTGAAAGAAAATCCCGATCCCAGTCAGCTTGACGGGCTTATCAGCTGGCTTCATGAGAAGGGACTCCAGGTCCACACCAGCACGGGCGAGTCTCACATCGTGCTGGGCCTCGTCGGCGATACCGCCTCGATGGATATCGACCTCATCGCAGCGCTCGACATCGTCCAGAGCGTCAAGCGCGTCCAGGAGCCCTACAAGAAGGCTAACCGCAAGTTCAATCCGGAGGACACGGTCATCCAGGTTGGAAATGCCCAAAACAGTGTGCAAATCGGCGGCGGCACGCTCACCATCATGGCGGGGCCCTGCTCTGTAGAAACAGAAGAGCAGATTCTCACTGTGGCGAAAGCCGTAAAGCAGAGCGGCGCCACAATGCTCCGCGGAGGAGCTTTTAAGCCGCGGACTTCCCCCTACTCCTTTCAGGGCAAGGGAGTTGAGGGGCTGAGGCTCCTGAGCCTGGCCAAGAAGGCCACTGGCCTGCCTATTGTCACAGAGCTGATGGAGGTCCAGCAGCTGGAGTACTTTGAAGATGTGGATGTCATTCAGGTGGGCGCGCGCAATATGCAGAACTTCAACCTTCTCAAAGAACTGGGCCGCCAAAATAAACCCATCCTCCTTAAGCGTGGCATGTCCGCTACCCTTGAGGAGCTGCTGATGAGCGCGGAGTACGTCATGAGCGAGGGCAACGAGAGGGTCATCCTCTGTGAACGCGGTATTCGCACCTTCGAGACCGCGACGCGCAATACGCTCGACCTCTCCGCTGTCCCCGTTCTTCGGCGGTTGAGCCACCTTCCCATCATTGTTGATCCCAGCCACGCGACGGGTAAGGCTGCACTGGTCCCCCCCATGGCCGTCGCGGCGGTGGCAGCCGGGGCTGACGGGCTCATCATCGAAGTCCATAATGACCCGCAGCATGCCCTTTGCGACGGCAGCCAGTCCCTGCGCCCCGAGGTATTCGATACCCTTGCCAGGAAGCTCTCAGCCATCCATAAAACCATGCGGGATCTTGAGAAAATGGAGAAGGCATCATGAACTCCGGCATGAATATCGGAATCGTGGGACTTGGGCTTATTGGCGGCTCCATGGCCAAGAGCGTCAAGATGCGCACACAGCACACTGTCTGGGGGACGGATACGGACAGCGAGACCATGACGCTGGCGCGCCTCTGCGGGGCCATCGACGCCCCCCTGACTGATGAAAACCTTTCCAACTGTGATTTGATTCTGCTGGCGGTTGCCCCTCACGCAACGATTGAATGGGTTCAATCCCATGCTGAGAAGATATCCAACAAGACAACGGTTGTGGACCTCTGCGGTGTGAAGCGTGCCATTTGCAGTGTGCTGATGCCCCTGGCTCACAAACACGGTTTTACCTACATTGGCGGACACCCCATGGCCGGCACGGAGCGCAGCGGGTTCGTGAATTCCCTGCCTGACCTCTTTGTGGGGACCTCCATGATTCTCACGCCGGAGCCCGGCACGGATATCCAGCTTTTGGAGAAGCTCAAGGCTTTCTTTACGGATGTTGGTTTTGCCTCCATCACCTTCACTCAGCCGGAAGAGCACGACCGCATCATCGCCTACACCTCGCAGCTGGCCCACGTGGTGTCCAGCTCCTACGTAAAGTCCCCTGATGCGGCGCGGCGGCGCGGATTCTCCGCAGGGAGTTTCCGGGACATGACGCGTGTGGCCCGTCTGGACGAGAAGATGTGGACGGAGCTCTTCCTGGCCAACGGGGACTTCCTGACGGAGCAGCTTGAGATCCTTCTCGCCCACATGACGGAATATCTCGAAGCACTCAAGGCCAAGGACGCCCCGCGGCTTCAGTCATTACTGAAAGAAGGCCGTGAAAAAAAGGCCCTGGTGGGGGGAAACTGATGAAGACCCTGCATGTGAATGCCGAAAAAGGGTATAACGTGCAGATAGGTCAGGGTTCCCTCCCCAACTGTGGCGAGGTGATTGCCCGAATTCTTGGGCCCTGCTCTGTTGGCGTGATAACAGATTCCAACGTGGCAAGGTTCTATCTTGAGGGGTGCGTGAGGAGCCTCACGGACGCCGGGCTCAGACCCCGTGCATTTACCTTCCCGGCTGGAGAGGACTCAAAAAACTTCTCCACGCTCTCAGATATCTTAGAGTTCCTGGCCTCTTCGGGCCTGACCCGCGTGGATGCTGTCGTGGCCCTGGGTGGAGGGGTCGTTGGAGACATGGCAGGCTTCGCTGCAGGGTGTTACATGCGCGGCGTGCGCTTCGTTCAGCTTCCAACAACTCTGCTGGCGGCGGTGGACTCTTCCGTCGGGGGGAAGACCGCCGTTGACCTGAAGGCCGGAAAAAATCTGGCGGGCCTGTTCCATCAGCCGTCGTTGGTGCTGTGCGATACGGACTGTCTGAACACCCTGCCCGAGAGGGAGTATCAATGCGGCCTTGCCGAGGCCCTGAAGACCAGCGTGCTGGCCGGCGAGGGGCTGTTCCATTACTTTGAGGAAGGTACGGCACGGATGCACATTGAAGAGATTATCGGTCAGTGCGTCGGGTACAAGGCTGGCGTGGTGGAGCGTGACGAGAGGGAACAGGGCGAACGAAAACTCCTGAACCTTGGTCACACCGTTGGGCACGCTATCGAGCTGTGCAGCGGCTACACAACCCTTCACGGATTCGCCGTTGCGTCGGGGCTGTCAATCATCACCAAGGCGTCGGCACGGTGGGGCTGGTGTTCCTCAGCAACAGCCTGCCGCATTGAGGCTGCTCTGAAAAAAAATGACCTCCCCACTGCAACAAACTTCTCCCCCACCGCTCTGGCAAAGGCCGCGCTCTCCGACAAAAAAAGGACGGGCAGCACAGTAACCCTGGCGATTCCCTCCGAGATTGGGGCCTGTTCGCTGCGGACAGTAGATATCCATGAGCTGGAGGGACTCATCGCGGCAGGGCTGTCTCCGATGGAGGATCTTTGATGAACTTCAGGATACTTCCCCACCCCTTATCAGGAGTCATCGTCGCTCCAGCCTCCAAATCAGAGGCGCATCGATTGCTCATCTGCGCTGCGTTGTCAGACAAACAAACAAATCTCCGCCTCAATGCTCTTTCCGATGATATCGAGGCCACGATAGGCTGTCTGCAGGCTCTTGGCGCCGGAATCAGTCAAACAGAAGAGGGGCTTGCGATAACTCCCATTGATGTCAGGAAAATCCCTGACGCCCCCCTTCTTGACTGCCACGAAAGCGGCTCGACATTACGATTCCTTCTTCCTGTTGTGGCCGCACTGTGCGATCATGCCACATTCACGGGGTCAGGCCGTCTCCCGGAGCGCCCAATCGGTGAACTTCTGAACGAAATGAAGAAACACGGGGTCAAGTCTGTTGCAAGCAAATTACCTTTAGAGATAAAGGGAAGGCTTCTTCCTGGTGAATACCACCTTCCAGGCAACGTCAGCTCCCAATACATTACAGGGCTATTGTTGGCCTTACCACTATTAGGGGCGGACAGCCGTCTTACACTCACATCGCCTTTACAGTCAGCTGCTTATGTGGATATCACATTGAGCGCGTTGTCTCACTTTAAGGTTTATCCCAGAGTTAAAAGAGAGGCTCCGGACCAGGTTGTCAGTTACAACATTCCGGGAAGTTCGTTTTGTTCACCTGATACGGTGGCTGTCGGCGGGGACTGGTCCAACGCGGCCTTCTTCCTTGCAGCCGGGGCTTTAACCGGACCAGTTGCTGTTAAGGGGCTTGATATTAAATCGTCTCAAGGTGACAGAAATGTCCTTGAATTGCTGAAAAGTTTTGGTGCGAAAATAGATGTGCAGGAAAGTTCAGTCACTGTCTCCCCTGCCCCTCTTCATGGACAGGAAATAGATATCGATTCAACCCCTGATCTTTTGCCCGTCCTTTCCGTTGTAGCTGCATATTCTGAAGGCACCACAACATTCTTCAATGGGGCCCGTTTAAGACTGAAGGAAAGCGACCGTTTGGCAGCCTGTGCAGCAATGATTCAATCAATAGGGGGAACTGTTCAAGAATTATCGGATAAAATTATCATTCAGGGATCTTCTCTCACCGGGGGAAGTGTTGACGGCTGTCATGACCATCGTATTGTCATGGCAGCGGCGATTGCCGCGCTGCGCTGTACCGGAGAGGTGACAGTCACGGGGGCTGAGGCCATTGACAAATCCTATCCAAACTTCTTTAAAGATTATGAGACATTAGGAGGTGAGGTCCATGTCCTCTGAGTTTGGCAGGAACATCCGCGTCAGCGTCTTTGGACAATCTCATGGGAGGGCCATTGGGGTTCTGATAGACGGCCTGCCTGCAGGGGAACTGCTGGATGAAGAGGAACTCGCGGCCTTTATGGCACGCCGGCGGCCAGGAAAAGACGCTTTGTCGACTGCCCGGCATGAGGCAGACATCCCCGCTTTTCTCTCAGGAGTGAAGGATGGCAGAACCTGCGGCTCTCCTCTCTGTGCTGTCATTGAGAATAAGGATACGCGTTCCTCCGATTATGATGAACTCCTCGATAAACCTCGCCCGGGTCATGCGGACTACACGGCCTGGGTGAAGTGGGGAGGACTGGCTGATATGCGCGGAGGGGGGCACTTCTCCGGGCGGCTTACAGCCCCGCTGTGCATCGCCGGAGGAATCGCAGCGCAAATATTGTCACGAAGGAACGTCCATGTAGGAGCGCATCTGGCTGAGGTCTCCGGTATCCCGGACGATTCCTTTCCCCTGCACCCTGACCATGATTTGTTTAAACAGATAGCGGAAAAAGCGTTCCCTGTGCTTAACGATGCAGCCGGGGAAAAGATGAGGTCCGCTATCCTGAAAGCTGCGGAAAAAGGCGATTCGGTTGGCGGTGTCATTGAGTGCGCAGCCATTGGCCTGCCGGCCGGTTTGGGAGATCCCATGTTTGAAGGCGTGGAAAGCCAGCTTGCCCATGTGCTGTTTGGCATCCCTGCCGTCAAGGGAGTGGAATTTGGCGCCGGCTTCGCCTCAGCACGAAAGAATGGTTCTCAAAACAACGATAGTTTTATAATGGATAATAACAATGTTAGGACGACAACAAATCATTGCGGCGGAATTTTAGGAGGTATCACAAATGGAATGCCTCTGCTGCTGCGTGCCGCGGTGAAGCCTACTCCCTCTATCGCGCTTCCTCAACAGACCGTGAGTTTATCACGCCGGGAGAACGCGGAACTTGCTGTTAGGGGGCGTCATGACCCATGTATCGCTCCCCGTGCGGTCCCGGTTATTGAGGCTGTAACTGCCTGTGTTTTGCTGGATATGATGTATGACAGACTGGAAAATTTTAATCAGGAGTGATTACCCAATGGACATTGCAGAGATTCGAACAAAGATTGACGCTATTGACAGTGACATGCTGAAGCTCTTTCTTCAGCGCATGGAATTGATGCATGACGTCGCGGACTACAAGAACGTCCATAACTTGTCCATTGTGGACAGAGGGAGGGAACGCGAGGTCCTGGCAAGACTGATGGACAAGGCCGGGGATATGGAGGAGTACGCCTTCTATTTTTTCTCCAAGTTGATTAGCCTGGCCTGCGCGCGTCAGAACGAATTCATTTCTGCCCCGACGAAAGTCCGGGCTCAGGTTGAGCAAATGACGGCTCCGCTTCAGGAGGTTTTCCCCAAGACGGGAACTGTAGCCTGTCAGGGGGTTGAGGGATCCAACGCTCAGTCCGCCTGTGATAAGCTATTGCCCCGAGGTCGTATCATGTACGTCAAAAGCTTTAAAGCCGTGTTTGAGGCTGTGGAGTCAGGCCTGTGTAAATACGGTGTCCTGCCTGTTGAAAACAGCTCCAACGGCTCTGTCCGTGCTGTGTACGAACTTTTATTGGAAAATCAGTTTTCCATTGTGCGCAGCATCACCCTTTTTATACGCCACGAGCTCCTTGTTAAAAAGGGAACGAAACTGGAGGACATCCGGAAAATATACTCACATCCTCAGGCCCTTGGTCAGTGTTCCAATTTTCTCTCTTCACTCAGGGGCATTGAAATCCTCCCCTATGATAACACGGCCTCGGCGGCTAAGATGGTCTCGGAGTCAGACGAGCCGGGGCTTGCGGCCATAGCCGCACCGGACTGCGCTAATCTTTATGGACTCACCTCACTGCGCAGCGACATCCAGGACAGTGACAACAATTACACACGCTTCATCTGTATTTCAAAAGAGCCTGTTATCTACGCCGGATCGAATCATATCAGTCTTATCCTTGCGTGCAACAACACGCCGGGGGCGTTAAATGACATCCTTTCAAAGCTGGCGGCCCGGGGGGTCAATATGTCCAAGCTGGAGAGCTGCCCCGTCACGGGTCGGCATTTTGAGTTTATGTTCTTCCTGGAACTGGATGCCTCCGTGCAGGACCCCGGTGTTCTCCCCATGCTGGAGGACCTTGAGCGGTCCTGCCCTATCTTCAGGTTCCTTGGCAACTACGCGCTGGTGTGAGCCATGCTGATTTACGGATTGATTGGACGCACACTTTCGCATAGCTGGTCCGCGCAGATTCATAAGGCCCTGGGGTGCGATGATTACAGACTTATCGAGTTGGAACCAGAGGCGTTGAAGGGTTTTCTGGAACGGACGGACATTGGCGGGCTCAATGTGACAATCCCCTACAAACGGGACGTGATGCCTCTTTGCGCGGAGCTCGCAGATTCGGCTCGCCGTGTGGGGAGCGTAAACACGATCGTACCGTCTCATCCGGGGCTTTGTGGTCATAATACAGACCTCTACGGGCTTCAATATGCCCTTCGCCGCGCGGGGATATCTCTGTCAGGACGTAAGGTTCTTATCCTCGGCTCAGGCGGCGCTTCCCTGGCAGCTAAAGCCGCAGCGGAGATTGATGGAGCGAGAGAAATTGTAGTTATCTCCAGAAGTGGTCCTGATAACTATCAAAACATCTCCCGGCACCATGACGCAGAGGTAATCATCAACGCAACGCCCGTGGGAATGTCCCCCAACAACGGCGTTCTGATTCTTGACCCGGTAGATTTCCCTCGCTGTACCGGGGTGGCTGACATGATTTATAATCCACTCCGCACAGCATTTCTGATGCGAGCGGAGACGTTAGGTCTTCCCCGCACGGACGGACTGCCTATGCTTGTGGCCCAGGCGGCGGCAGCCGAGGAACTTTTCACAGGGCAAAAAGGCGCGCGCGACAAAATTGAGGACATCCTGAGGGATCTTCGCCAGGGGATGGAGAATATCATCCTCATTGGGATGCCCGGCTGTGGCAAGACGACCGTTGGAAAAGAATTGGCGGAAATGACAGGCCGGCCTCTTATTGACATCGATCAGGAGATTGTCAGGGCGGCGGGACGTTCCATCGAGGATATTTTTGCAGATGATGGCGAGTCGACGTTTCGCCGGCTTGAACGGGAACAAACGGCCATTGCCGGGCGGAAGAGCGGCCATATCATTGTCACGGGCGGCGGTGTGGTCAAGAGCCGGGAGAATTATTCCGCACTTCACCAGAACGGTCGCATCTATAACATTGAGCGGGATATAACTCTGCTGGAGCGTAAAGGGCGGCCTTTGTCCCTTGCAGGGAATCTCGAGGCAATGTACCGGGAACGCCGTCCCCTTTACGAACAATTCCAGGATATTGCACTTCTGAACAACAAAACCCCGCATGAGGCGGCAGAGACGATATGGAGGGATTTTCTTGAGAGTGTTGGTCATTAACGGACCCAATATTAATCTTCTGGGGCTGCGTGAGCCGGCTATCTATGGCACAACGGACTACAATGAATTGTTGGAAATAATACGTTTCGAAGCGAACGCACTGGGAATTGATGTCGAGTGTTTTCAGTCCAACCATGAAGGCGCCCTTGTCGATAGGATACAAGAAGCTTACGGCAAGTTCGATGGGATTATCATCAATCCTGCGGCCTACACCCACACGAGTGTTGCCATCTTGGACGCGATAAAAGCTATTGGATTGCCAACAGTTGAAGTGCATATCTCCGATCCCGACACGCGGGAGGAATTTCGCAAAATATCCTTTATCCGCCCTGCCTGCATCGCCACCGTCAAAGGCAAGGGGCTTTCCGGGTACATTGAGGCGCTGAAGCTTCTTTATGCGTACTTTTCCAGGACGGGGCAGCCTTAACCTTCGGGCGCATCCAGCATCTTCAGGAACTCCTCCTCACTGATGATGGAGACACCCAGCTCTCCGGCTTTCTTTAACTTGGAGCCGCCCTTGTCTCCCGCAACGAGGTAGGATGTCCTGGAACTGACGCTGCCTGATGCGCTGCCCCCAAGAGCTCTGACTTTTTCTTTCGCCTCGGAGCGTTTCATAGAGGAGAGTTCGCCTGTGAAGACAAAAGTTTTTCCCCTGAGCCCTTCTCCCTTTACATCTGAAAAGTCCTTCTGGGAGACAAAGTTCAATCCGCGCTCCTTTAGCCGGTTTAATAGATCCCGATTGGCAGCATCATGGAAGAAGGCTGCGACAGATGAGGCGATTACCGGCCCCACGCCTTCAATGCCTGCAAGCTCCTCTTCCGAGCTTTCCCTTAATTTGTCCATATCTCCAAAGTGCGCTGCCAGGAGCTCCGCCACACGCTTTCCCACATAGCGGATGCCCAGTGCGGCAATCAGGGCGGAAAGCGGCCGGGACTTCGAAGCCTCAATCGCGGTGACGAGGTTCTGGGCCGATTTTTTTCCCATGCGCTCCATGGAGGCCCAATCATCCACAGTCAGGTCATAAATATCGGAGAGGGTTTTAATCTTGCCTCTTTCGATGAGTTGACCCGCCAGTTTATCTCCCAGCCCGCGGATGTCCATCCCTACGTTTGAGGCGAAGTAGCTCAGGCCTTCCCTGAGCTGCGCGGGACAAGAGGCCCGGTTTGGGCAGCGCAGCACGGCCTCATCGGGCAGACGCACGGCTTCTGAGCCGCAGGCGGGACAATGTGACGGCATTTCAAAGGGGGGCAGCGTCTCCCCGGTCCGGGCAGAGAAATCCACGGCAACCACCTCAGGGATAATTTCCGCTGCCTTGCGTACGCGGACAACATCCCCAACACGGATGTCCTTGCGGCGAATCTCATCCCCATTATGGAGGCCCGCCCTCTGTACGATTGTCCCGGCCAGACGAACCGGCTCAAGATTGGCCACGGGGGTCAGTGCCCCCGTGCGGCCGACAGAAATGTCGATGCTCAGTATCCTCGTCCTGGCTTCCTCAGGAGGGTACTTGTAGGCCACGGCCCATCGCGGCGCGTGAGCGGTCGCCCCCAGCCCATCCCAGAGCGTAAGGTCGTCCAGCTTGACGACAGCCCCGTCTGTAACGTATCCAAGATTAAAACGTTCGTTCTGCCACCGGGCGATGAACGTGTCCACCTCGCTCAGGGAAGGACAACATTCCCATGCTGGTTGGATGGGCAACCCATGATCCGCAAGCCAGGAAAGAGCATCACTCTGGCGTGTTACCCCCCGTGAGGGCGCGTCGACAAGATAATAAAGAAAGATGTCAAGCCCACGTTCCGCAACAATAGAGGAATCCAACTGACGCAATGTACCAGCTGCGGCGTTCCGTGGGTTTGCAAATAAAGACTCTCCCCGCACCTCTCGCTTCTCATTTAACGCATTAAAGTGCTCCCATGTCATCAAGACTTCGCCGCGAACTTCAATCTTACCGGAAAAGTTCCCTTTTAGTCGTAACGGCAAAGATTTCAGCGTCCGAAGATTCTCCGTCACGTCCTCCCCCACCCGGCCGTTTCCACGTGTTGCTCCACGAACAAAAATCCCATCATCATAAAGCAGTGAGACAGCCAGACCGTCAATCTTCATCTCACAGGTGAAGCCGGAATTATCTGGAATGTTGTCCTTAATACGCCCCCAGAATGATTCTAACTCTGTTGTGCTAAAAACATTGTCTAAGGAGAGCATGGGGCGAAGATGTTCTACCTTCTTAAACCCCTCCTGGACCGTGCCCCCTACCCGACGCGTTGGGGAGTCAGCGTGGACAAGGATAGGATATTGTTTCTCCAACTCGGATAGTTCCCGCACCAGCGCGTCATATTCCGCGTCGGATATCTCCGGCGCGTCCTTGTCATAGTAAAGGTGCGCGTGATGGGCAATGAGCTTGTAGAGCTCCTCCAGTCTGGCGGGCGAGTGCCCGGCGGGGGCTGTCATCGATCAGGCCTTTGGCTTCATTGTGGGGAAGAGGATGATATCGCGAATGGAGCGTGCCCCTGTCAGGAACATCGCCACCCGGTCCATGCCGATTCCCATTCCGCCCGTCGGGGGCAGGCCGGTCTCAATGGCATTGATGAAGTCCTCATCAAAGGCGTGGGCCTCCTCATCCCCGGCCTCTTTCTTGCGGAGCTGGTCCTCAAATCGCTCGCGCTGATCCAGTGGGTCGTTCAGTTCGCTGAATGCGTTGGCCAGCTCCTTGCCATACATAAAGAGCTCAAATCGATGCGTGTAGTCCGGATCGTCCGGGTTGCGCTTGGAAAGGGGCGATATCTCCGTGGGGTGTCCAATGACAAAAGTTGGCTGAAGCAGTTTATCTTCGCAGAAAGCCTCGAACATCAGGTTCAGCACGGCGAAACGGCTCTCATTGCCTTTGAGCTCCTCGCCCAACCCCTTTTCACGGGCAATGCGCCTGGCTTCATCGTCGTCCGAAATCGAGTGGAAGTCCACTCCGGTGTGTTCCTTTACCAGGTCCAGCATCGTGGCGCGGCGGAAGGGCTTTGAGAGGTCCACCTTTACGCCGTCCCGTTCAACCTCCATTGTGCCTACGGCCTGGGCAGCGTTGCGAATCAGCTCCTCGGCCAGGTTCATCATGTCCTCATAGTTCGCGTAAGGCCAGTAAACCTCCATCATGGTGAACTCAGGGTTGTGCATGATATCGATACCCTCATTGCGGAAGTTCCGGCCAATCTCATAGACCCGGCCCATCATGCCTACAACAAGACGTTTTAGGTACAACTCAACCGCAATGCGCAAATACATCTCGACTCCCAGAGCGTTATGGAACGTCTTGAAGGGCTTGGCCGCCGCTCCGCCCGCAAGAATCGAAAGGATGGGCGTCTCTACCTCCAGCGTTCCGTGGGCCTCCAGCGTCTGGCGGAAGGAGGAGATAATCTTTGAGCGTTTGCGGAACACCTCCCGCACGTCGGGGTTGGCAATCAGGTCCATATAGCGCCGACGGTAGCGTGTCTCAGTGTCCGTCAGGCCGTGCCACTTCTCCGGCAGGGGGCGGATGGCCTTGCTCAGCAGCTTGTATTCCGTCACGCGGATGGTTAATTCACCGCGCTTTGTGCGGCAGGGATGCCCGATGATGCCGATCCAGTCGCCGGTGTCTACCCACTTCTTCAGGAAGTCGTAGGGCTTCTCCCCCACGGAGTTTAGCTGGAAGTAGAGCTGCATCCGGCTTGTCTCGTCGGCCAGGTCCGCGAAGGTGGCCTTACCCTGACGCCGGATGGTCATGAGCCTTCCGGCCGTCTGAACCACTGTCGACTCGTCCTCCTGCCCCGGCTCCAGATGATCATATTTTTTCTGGATATCCTCAAGGATGTCTTTGCAATCCCATTTCTCGACAACGTAGGGGTCTATTCCTTCCTCCGAACGGAGGCGCAGCAGCTTCTCCTTCCGCTGACGCACAACCTCGTTATCGGCCGTGTCCTGCTGGGCTGTCTCTATCTCCTTCAACTCAATCCTGTCGTCCACGTTTATTCTCCTCTCAGTATCAATGAAATCTCCAGGATTTCTCCTGAAACATTATACCCCCTGTTATTTCTGCTATCCTGCGATTCCCAAAGACTGATTGTCGCTGACGGTCAAACACTCTGCGCCATCCTCCGTAATGAGGTAGTCATCCTCGATGCGCAGTCCGCCCCATCCCTCGAT
>JAIKZX010000134.1 GCA_024681935.1 Fretibacterium sp. | reverse complement strand
TGTTGGCCCGGGTGGGTATCAACCAGGAAGACGAGCGGGCAAAGGACCGCCCGCGGCTGAGCGACTACCTGAAAGGCCTGCCGGACGACGTGAAGCTGGCCGCGCCGCAGTGGATTTTAGATTTGGACGTAACGAAGAGGCAACTCTCCGCGGCGAACATGACGCTGGAGGAGTTCTTTGACGTGCGGGATTTGGTAAAACAGATCGAGCACGTGGGGAGGATGGAACGGAACCTGATCGCCCAGCAGGAGACTCAGGACTTTGCGAAGACGGTGGAAAAGCTGGCAGAAAGCATCACGGCGATCTACGGTCAGCCGGAGGGCCGAGGGGTTGATCCGAACGATAAAGGCGCAGGCGTACTGAAGCAGGGACTGGCAACGCTGGAACGGACGGAGACCATCATCCGCCGGGCCGACGGCATGAAGGAACAGGGCCCGTGGTGGGAGACGTTTTTGCGGCCCGTGCACCGAGCCAACGACCGGGAAATACAAATGCAGACGGAGGCTGCCATAAAGTTTGCTGAGATTTTAAAGAAGCACTTCCCCGACAAGAAGGCCGCGCGGGCGTTTTTGACACAGAAGATGGACACGGGGATGATTGACCCCAAGACCGGGCAAAAGTTGTACTGGACTGGGGAAAACCTGCTGGGGGCAATGCTGAACTGGGGCAACCAGCACAACAGGGAACGGCTTGTTTATGGTAACGGGTTCGTTGAGAATGCGCTGGGGCAGAAGGTGGTCAACCCGGCGGACGACGCGCAGTATTACGCCTTCTATCAGGTGGGGGCGGGCGCGGCAGAGGCGCTGTTTGCGAAGTATGGGAACGATAACCTGTGGGAGTTCTGCCAGGACGTGTGGGACATGATCGACACCTACTGGCCGGAGATCAGGGCGCTTCAGGAAAAGATGACCGGCGTTGCGCCGGACAAGGTGGAAGCGTCACCCGTGAAGACGGCCAGCGGTAAGGTGCTGCGCGGGGGGTATTACCCCGTGAAGTTCGACGCGAATCAGGACTGGAGCGCTGGCGTCTGGAAGGAAAAGGAGGACGCGCGGGCTCTGTATGAGGACCAGTTCCACCGGGCAGGGACGCGGCACGGGCACACAAAGGAGCGCGTGGATCGCGTTGCGGGGCGCATGGTGTCGCTGAAGCTGGGCGTCATCCCGGAACACCTGGGCAACGTGATCCATGATCTGGCCTACCGGCCCGTCGTCCGTGATCTGAACAAACTGGTGAACGACGACCGGGTGAGAGGTCTGCTGATCCACGCGGTGGGAAAGGAAGCGTTCAAGCAGCTCAATCCGTGGATACAGGCGCTGGCCGCTCCGGAGGGCGTGACGGACGGCGGAGAACGGGCCGTGGGCATGCTGATCGGCCATGTGATGACCTCCGCGCTGGGGTTCAACATCCCGACGCGATTCATGCAGTTGGCAAACTTCGCCCGGGCGGGGTACAAGCTGGGCTATGGGAACATCATCCGGGCGGTGGTCAATGCTCTGGATGGGCGCATCCTGTGGGATGAGGAGTTCCGCGAGGGGGCCTTCAAATTGTCGCCGGAGCTGGAGGACAGGCTGAGGGCGAACCGGCGGGACTTGGGGCAGATTTTGGGCGTGTACCTGGACGGGAAATGGGATCGGACCATGAGCAACGTCCAGGCGGCGGCGATGTTTGGGCTGAACTGGGCGGACGCCATTGTGGGTGTGCCCATTTGGCACGTGGCCTATGACCAGGGAATGAAGAAGTTCAACGACCAGAGGAAAGCCATTGACTACGCGGACCAGATGACGCGCCTGACGAACAACACCACGCAGCGGAAGGACGCGGCGGCGGTGCTGAGAGGCGGGCACTTCAAGAAACTGTTTACCATGTTCTACAACGCCGCGAACACGAGCTACAACCTGTTCCTTGAGGAGTACACACGGGCAAAGCTGGGCAGTACGGTGGACCGGGTGAAGTTCATCGGGTTCCTGTTTGCGGTGTTCACGGTGGAGGCGATGATCCAGAGCGCCGTGAAACGGCGGGCCCCGTGGAACGACGACGATTGGGACAAGGAGGACAAGGGAAAACAGATCGCAAAGTGGATGGCTCAGGGAACGCTGGCGGACTTCAGCGCAATGTTCCCTCTGGTGAGGGATATGGTGGGTGCGACCTACGCGGCCGGAGGCCGGGGGGCCAGCGCCTACCGCATGACGCCGGCCGCCGACCTGGGCGAGACGGTGGTGAAGGGAGTCAACTCCATTTTGAAGTTTGGGGCCGACACCTGGGACGGAAAGGAGACAAGGGGCGAGGCGGCGGCAAAGGCCGCGGCGGACCTGGTGGGGGTCGGGCTGGGATTGCCCACGCCGGGGCTCTACAAGTTCTACCGAACATGGCGGCGCTGGATGGACGGCAACCCCAATTACAGCCCACTGGGCAGGATTTGGGGACCGAGAGGGAGGTAATGAAATGTACACGGGCAACGGAGTGACGACGGAGTTCCCGCTCTCGGGAGGGGCAGGCGGAGGCGAGGTGTGGCTGACGCCGCCGGGCGGGGACGCGATACGAATGGAGAAAGGCACGGCATACACGGTCTCAGGCGGGGCCGTGTTTTTTAATGTCCCGCCGCCTTCGGGCTGGACCGTGAGTTTTGAAAAGCCGGAGGAGACGGCCGTGATGACCGGCGGGTATGTGGTTGTGTACGCGGACGGGACCATGAGGACCGTGAGCGGGGACCCGGCGGAGATGCTGGAACAGGCCCAGACGATGCTGACCGCGGCGAAGGCGGAGCGCGAAGCGCTGGTGAAGACCATCGCGGCGAAGGCGGTGGAGATAAGCGTGGCGGCGGAAGGGGCGAAAGCCGTGATGAACGACCGCCTGCTGAACAACTCCGCGCTGGCGGAGAAGGCCATCGAGGCGGCGGCCGCGGCAGTGAAACAGGACGTTATGAAAGAGTTTGCGGAGAAATTTGATGCGTTGCAGGCCGGGCAGAAGAAAATCCTGATCGCGCAGGAGGAGATACGGGCCGCGCGGAAGGCCGTCCTGGACGCGGTGCAGGGTTCGGCGGAAAAGGCCGCGAAGGAAGCGAAGAGCGAAGTCCACGACTGCTGCAAAGAAGCTCTTGAGGCTTACGAGCGGATACGGGCGCTGAAGGTGGAAATGGAAGAGCTGGCGGCGACGGCCCGGAACGCGGCTGCGGATGCGAAGGGCGATGTGTTCAAGAACACGGCGGCACAGTGCGAGACGCTGCTGAACGAGATCCGGCTTGTGCGTATCCGGCTTGAGAAGG
>JAIKZX010000133.1 GCA_024681935.1 Fretibacterium sp. | reverse complement strand
CAGGTCCATGTTGCGGCCCATGATGACTTCACCCCTGCTGTTGTGCTTAGCCATGGCCGTGCACCCGCCCTTTGGAAGGAGGCCGTTGTCAAAAAGTTCATTGTGGGCGGCAAACCCCTTCTCATGCAGGGAGAGGTCCGTGTAATCGGGCAGTTCAATGACATAATGGCCCAGATCCCTGAACCCCTTATGCTCCACAACCTCTGAGTCCCAGCTTTTTTCAAAGACCTCCGCCGCGGCCGGGAGTCCGCCGCACGCCACCAGAGCAGCCGCGCAGACCGCCGCCACAGCAAAACCCAATCTTTTTTTCATCCTGTTGCCTCCTTTTTGGATCCCCCGCAGGGGATGTGAATCCTTTAAATCCTGAATACAATGATAAGAGCGCAATTATTATATTCTTCGAAAACAGAAAAATCAACGGGCCTCAGCGCGGGATATGAGGCCGTTCAGGGCGCAGGCCCGGCGGCTTCCCCCGGCGCCGGGCGGGGTGTTTTCCCCGCGGGCCGCCTCCTATGGGGTATAATATTTATATTACAGACGAAGGGACAGCTCTGCATGAAAAAGACGCTTATAGGCGTGACGTTGATTTTCTGTCTGACGGCGGCGGCTTTGGCCGAAATCAAAAATGAGGATTTCATCCGCCTTTGCGACAAAGGATCGGCTCAGGAAATTGAAAACGCCCTGCAGGCCGGGGCCGACCCCAACGCGAAGGACAGCGACAGCGGCTTTACAGCGCTGATGCGGGCCGCCTATTCCAACAGTCCGGAGGTCATCGACCTGCTGCTGAAGGCCGGAGCCGACGCGGGCGCGGTGAACGGCTACGGCGGGATGGCGCTGCTCATGGCCGCCGCGAACAACACCCCGGAGGTGGTCTCCCTGCTGCTGAAGGCCGGCTCTGACCCCAACGCGAAGCGTAAAGACGGCAAAACGCCGCTGACAGCGGCTGCCGGCTGGAACAAACACCCGGAAGTGGTCTCCCTGCTGCTGGAGGCCGGGGCCGACCCCAACGCGTCGGACCAGGCCGGCATGACCGCTCTGATGGCAGCCGCCGGCTGGAATAAAAAAACGGAGGCCCTGTCCCTGCTGCTGAAGGCCGGGGCCGATGTCAACGCGAGGGACAGGGACGGCGGGACGGCACTGATGCGGGCCGCCTGTTCCGGACGTTCGGAAGCAGTCTCCCTGCTGCTGAAGGCCGGAGCCGACCCCAACGCATCGGACAAGGCCGGCATGACGGCACTGATATGGGCTGCCCAATATTACAAGAACCCGGAATTCATCATCCTCCTTCTGGAGGCCGGGGCCGACGTCAACGCGGAGGACAGGGACGGCAAAACGGCGCTGATGATGGCCGCCGACAGCAACAGGAACCCGGAAATTTTCTCCCTGCTGCTGAAGGCCGGGGCCGACATCAACGCGGAGGACGGGGAAGGCAAAACGGCGCTGATGATGGCCGCCGGCAGCAACAGGGACCCGGAAATTCTTTCCCTGCTGCTGAGATCCGGAGCCCATCTCAGCGCGACGGACAGGGAAGGCAAAACGGCCCTTGATTACGCGCGGGAGAAGGGCAATACCCCCATGATCAGCCTGCTGGAGAAGTTCAGCTCAGGGGATCAATAACGGTCCCGCTCCGTCCGGCATTGGGACCGGGCGGGGCGTTTTCCCCGCGGGCCGTCTCCCTATAGGTTATAATAATATTATTATTACAGACGAAGGGACAGCTCCGCATGATAAAGATTTTTTTGAGCGTGACGCTGATTTTCTGCCTGACAACGGCGGCTCCGGCCGCGATGAAAGATGGGAATTTTGCCGGCCTTTGTGAAAAAGGCACGATTCAGGAAATTGAAAAAGCGCTGCTGGAGGGGGCCAACCCCAACGCGAAGAACAGCGACAGCGGCTTTACGGCGCTGATGCGGGCCGCCTATTCCAACACTCCGGAGGTCATCGACCTGCTGCTGAAGGCCGGAGCTGATCTCAACGCGGTGAACAGCTACAACGAAACGGCGCTGATGCTGTCCTCGGCGAACAATAAGCCGGAAGCCGTCTCCCTGCTGCTGGAGGCCGGGGCCGAAGTCAACGCAAAGCGCGGGGACGGCATGACCGCGCTGATGGCGGCTGCCGGCTGGAACAGGAACCCGGAGGTTGTCTCCCTGCTGCTGAAGGCCGGGGCCGATCCCAACGCGGCAAGCCATGACGGCGGGACCGCTCTGATGGCGGCCGCCGGCTGGAACCAAAAAACGGAGGCCCTGTCCCTGCTGCTGGAGGCCGGGGCCAGGGTCAACACAGGGGACGAGGACGGCGTAACGGCGCTGATGCGGGCCGCCGCAAACAATAAGAACCCGGAGATTCTCTCCCTTCTTCTGGAGGCCGGGGCCGATGTCAACGCGGCGGACAAGGGCGGTTTTACGGCGCTGATGCGGGCCGCCGACTGCAATCGTCCGGTGGGTGTCTCCCTGCTGCTGAAGGCCGGAGCCCACGTCAACGCGGCAAGCCGCAATGGCATGACAGCGCTGATGGCAGCCCTGCTGTCAACCCCCACGAATATTGCCCCGGACATTGTCTCCATGCTGCTGGAGGCCGGGGCCGATGTCAATGCGGAGGACCGGGACGGCAAAACGGCGCTGATGATGGCCGTCTCGGAGAATAACCCGGAAGTGGTCTCCATGCTGCTGGAGGCCGGGGCCGATGTCAACGCGGCGGACCGGGACGGCGGGACGGCGCTGATGGGGGCCGCCGATTCCAACAATCCGGAAGTGGTCTCCCTTCTGCTGAAGGCAGGAGCCCACGCGAACGCGAGGGACCGGGACGGCAGGACAGCGCTGATGATGGCCCTGGTGCCGAACCCCACGGACAACACCCTGAAGACCGTCTCCCTGCTGCTGGAGGCCGGAGCCGACCCCGGCGCGGCGGACAGGGAGGGCGTGACGGCGCTGATGCGGGCCGCCCTGAACAACAAGAACCCGGAATTCATCTCCCTGCTGCTGGAGGCCGGAGCCGACCCCAACGCGAAGGACAAGGAGGGCTGGACGGCGCTGATGCGGGCCGCCGGCCGGAATGAAAACCCGGAGGTCGCTTCCAATCTGCTGAAGGCCGGGGCTGAGGTGGACACAAGGGACGACAACGGCAGGACGGCGCTGATGTGGGCCGCCTCGCACAACAAAAACCCGGAGATTCCCGCCCTGCTGCTGAAGGCCGGAGCCGACGTCAACGCGGCGGACAAGGGCGGCAGAACGGTGCTGATGCTGTCCGCCGGGAACAATACCCTGATAACCACCTCCCTGCTGCTGAAGGCCGGAGCCGATATCAAAGCGAAGGACAAGGACGGCAGCACTGCCCTTGCCTGGGCGCGGAAGATGGGCAACACCTCCGTGATTGTGCTGCTGGAGGTGGCGGGAGCTTTTTAGCCCGGCGCCGGGGACAGGCCAGTCAGAGCGGGGCCCCTGCATCCTTCAGAGGTTGTCCATCCTCAGAATCTGTATGACCCGTCTGTTCGCCGCCCGGGAGAACAGCGCGGGGGACACTGGCGCGCCCATACCCGCGGAACCTGACAGGAATCTGACAATGAACTTCGGCCCATGCCCCCACAGCACGTATTCATACCGTTTGAAATCCGTCCTCCCTGTTTCCTCATCATACCTCTGCAAGGTTGCTCTGCACTGAAAGCCCAATCCCTGATACAGTTTCTCCGCAGAAATATTTCTGCCAGGCACGTCAGGCCGGACGGCCTTCATCCCTGTTTCCCCGGCAATATCCAAAGCCTTCTGAACCATGGCTTTTGCGAAGCCTTTACGCTTAAAATCAGAATGAACGCCAGGGGCATGGATGATGAAAAGCTCCGAGTTATCCGCTGCCGTCTGCCACGGGAAGTTTCTGTTATAAAATTATTGTGTTTTCAGACGAAAGGACGGTTCTGCATGGAAATGATTTTTTTGAGCGTTTTTTTAGTTTTCTTTCTGACGGCGGCGGCCTGGGCCGCGATGAGCGATGAGGATTTTGTTGAGCTCTGCAGAGAGGGCTCGGTTCAGGACGTCCGAAACGC
>JAIKZX010000124.1 GCA_024681935.1 Fretibacterium sp. | reverse complement strand
GTAGGGCGTGTAGCGGCCCATCATCATTTTGGACTTCAGCAGCAGGTCCTTCAGAATCTTGTTGAAGCCTGTGCCGATATGGATATCGCCGTTGGCGTAGGGGGGGCCGTCATGGAGCACGAACCTCTCCCCCTCCCTGCGCGCGTTCACGGCCTTATGGTAGATGTCATGATTCCGCCAGAACTCTAAAAACCCCGGCTCGCGCTTCGCCAGATTTGCCCGCATGGGAAAGTCGGTGACGGGGAGGTTCAGCGTGTCCTTGTAGTCTTTTTCTCCAGTGCTCATTACGAAGCCCCCTGATACTTGTTTCAAATGACACTAATCATACCACATAAAACTCTCCCTTTACGCTATAATAAATAAAAATCTTTTTTGGAAAGCCATCCCTCTCTGCTGTGGATATGCCGTCCGCGGCTCGGGAGAGTTAATTTGAGGAGGCTCACAACGAATTGAAGGACAAGAGAAAGAGCGGGATACTGCTTCCCCTGACGTCACTTCCCTCCCGGTTCGGCATCGGCGACCTGGGGCCCGGGGCGTTCCGGTTCGCGGAGTTTCTTCATGAGGCAGGGCAATCCCTGTGGCAGGTTCTGCCCCTGACGGCCACCGACCCCGGCTGCGGCAACTCGCCCTACAGCCCCACCTCTGCCTTTGCCGGCAGCCACATCCTCATCAGCCCGGAGGCTCTGGTGCAGGACGGACTGCTGGATGAAAGCGATTTGTCGGATATGCCCGCCTTCAGCAGCCCCGTCCATGTGGACTACAATACGGTGCTGTCTGTCAAGGAGCGGCTCTTCAGGAAGGCGTGGGCGCGGTTCCTGAAAAACAGATCCAATCCGGACTTTCAGGCATTCTGTAATCGGGAGAAGGGCTGGCTTCGGGGTTACAGCCTCTTTACAGCCATCAAGAAGTCAATGAAGGGAAAACCGTGGCATGAGTGGCCCCACGGGCTTAAGTTCCGCGAACCGGACGCGCTTTTAAAGTTCGAAGAGCCGCACCGGGACGAGGTGATGTTCCAGAGCTTCCTTCAATTCCTCTTCGCAAAACAGGCGGCCGCTCTGCGGGAACATCTGAAGGAGCTGGAGATTGAGCTGGTGGGCGACGTCCCCGTCTATGTCACGAGGGACTGCGCCGACGTGTGGCAGCACCCGGAGCTGTTCGACCTCGATGAGGAGCTCAACCCCGTCTCCGTAGCCGGGGTCCCGCCAGACTACTTCAGCTCAAAGGGCCAGCTCTGGGGAAACCCGACCTACAACTGGAAAGCCATGAATAAAACGGGCTTCCACTGGTGGGTGGAGCGTCTGCGCCATCTGCTGACCTTCTTCGACTGCGTGCGCATCGATCACTTCCGCGGCCTCGTTGCCTACTGGGCGCTGCCGGCGGACGCGGAGACGGCGGAGCACGGCGAGTGGCGCGACGTGCCGTACAGGGAATTTTTCAGCCGGCTGGCTGAAGTCTTCCCAAGGATGCCCTTCTGGGCCGAGAATCTGGGCATTCTCACGCCGGAGGTGGAGGAACTGCGGACCTCTCTCTCGCTGCCGGGAATGCTGATTCTTCAGTTTGCCTTCGGCAATCCGGCGGACAATCCCTACTCGCCGCATAATCACACGCCGGTCAACGTGGTCTACACGGGGACGCACGACAATAACACCACCCGGGGCTGGTTTGAGCAGGACGCATCGGATGGGGAGAAGGGGAACTTAGCGGAGTACCTCGGGCACCCATTGACGGAAGAGACCGCCGCTGCGGAGCTGGCCCGCATGGCGCTGGCCTCCGTGGCGAAGGTGGCCGTCATCCCCATGCAGGACTGGCTGAACCTGGATGGAAAGGCCCGTATCAACGTCCCCTCCACGCCGCGTGACAACTGGACGTGGCGCATGGCGCCCGGCGCGGCAACGCCGGAGCTGGCGGAGAGGATACGCCGCCTCAGCGCGATATACGGAAGATAAACAAGAGGGCTGCAACCGCAGCCCTCTTGTTTAATTTGCACCGCAAGGAACCGTTTATCCCTCCCTGACGGTCCTGATGTCCCTCAGGTGGCGCCACATGCCCGCGCAGTCCAGCCCATAGCCCACAACAAAAGCATCCGGGATATTGAAGCCGCAGTAATCCACGCGTACCTCCGTCTCGCGCCGCGCGCTCTTGTCCAGCAGCACGCAGGTGCGGAGGCTGGCCGGGTTCCGGGAATGGAGCAGGTCAAGGAGGTAGGCAAACGTCCGGCCCGTGTCCACAATGTCCTCCACCACCAGCACGTTCTTCCCCTCGATGTTCGTCTTGAGGTCGTGGAAGATACGCACCACACCGCTGCTCTTTGTGCTGTTGCCATAGGACGAGACGGACATGAAGTCCACCCGGACATCCATCTCCTCCGGCAGATCCCGCACCAGGTCCGTCAGGAAGAACACCGCCCCGGTCAGAATGCCGACGACAATCAGCTCCTTCTTTCCATTGGCGCTCACAGGGGTGTCCGCCGCAACCTTCGCCGCCAGCTCCGCCGTCTTCTTCTCAATCTCCCCGCGGGAGATCAGCACATCGTCAAGCGCGTATTTCTGTTCCATTCCTCAAGCAAACCTCCTCATAATAATGACTTCTTCCATTGGATTACTCCGCGCATACCGCAGACAACGGCCCGTCCCGCCCATTGGAAGGCAAAGGGGCCTTTGCGTAAGATAAGCCGGTCGAGCTCCTTCACCCGCGGACGGGACAAAACAGGCAGTCCGGCCCGCCGTCCCGCTTCCCGGAGGACAAGAGCCCGTTCCAGCGGGGACAGCGACGCCATGGCGCTGCGGCTCAAAACCAGTTCCTTCTCATTCTCACCCGCAAGCGCCGCGTCCATAAGCACCCTGCTCCGGCGCTCTTCATCCTCCCGCCGCTCCCGCATCTCACCGGCAAAGGCAGCCAGGTGCTCCACAGCGCCGGAGTTGACGCGCTTTTCAATGAGGGGAAGAAGCTCCAGACGGATAAAGTTCCGCGTATAGTCCATGTCCTCATTTGTCGCATCCTCCCGCCACGCTATGCCGCGGACGCGCAGTATCCGGCGCAGGAACCCGCGCCGGATTCCCAGCATGGGGCGAAAAAAGGGGCCCCTTCTTTCCGGAATGCCAACGGCACCACGAACCCCGGTACCGCGCAGAAGATTGAACAGCACCGTTTCCGCCAGGTCATCGCGATTATGTCCCAGCGCAATGCCCCAGGCCCCGTTTGCGTCCGCCAGACTCAACAGTTCCCTCTGCCGCACGCGCCGCGCGGCCGTCTCCAGAGATTCCCCCCGCTGCCGTTCTCCGGGGACGTTGACCTGTCTTTCGACAAAGGGCAGCCCCCAGTTTTCGGACAGTTTCCTCACAAAGGCGGCATCCCCGTCAGAATCGCTGCCCCGTATGCCGTGGTTGATGTGGGCCACAGCAAGCTCCCCTTCATAGAACACGCGGAACAGCCACAGCATTGCGACGGAATCCCCACCGCCCGACACGGCCAGCAGTAGAGTTTTTTTTCGCTCCCCCTCCATGGAGAGCCATCCCTGCCGCATCCCAGCCTCGAAAAAAAGTCTGGACAGAGCGTGAAGCGACAGATTATAAGGCTTCACCCTGTTTTCCCGCTCGCGTTCGCCGGGGCCCAGACACTGCAAGGCATGGCTGTACAGCGTATCCGCCGTCATTTTGCTCCCTTTTTCCCATCGCCGTAAAGCATCCGGTAGATCTTCAGGTTGGCAGACACACGCTGCACGTAGCCGCACGTCTCCTCAAAGCGGATAGCCTCAATCCAGCGGTCCAGCTCCAAACGGTCGCCTCCGTTCTTCATCCACTTGCGCGCATTGCCGCCTCCGGCGTTGTAGGCAGCCATAATCCACTCCTTTCGGGAGAAGGATTTGCTGAGAGTATTCAGGTGCGAGGTGCCAAGGCGGATATTGTCTTCCACGTCCATGATGTCGTAGTTCTTCAGCCCCGCGCGTTTGGATTCGTCCCTGGCAGTGCCGGGCATGAGCTGCATCAGCCCGCTTGCCCCGGCGTGGCTCTTCGCGGCGGGCTGAAAAGCGCTCTCCTGCCGCATGACGGCCCAGACGAAATTGTCCTCAACGTTATAGTCCTTTGCAGCTTTCTCCACCTGCTTCCTGAAGGGACGGGGATAAAGGGCCTCAAGCCCCGTGCGGTAGAGCGTCGTGCCAGAGCTTATCAAATTCTCCAGACGGCGGGCCTCGGCGTAGGTCTCCTCCAGACCCAGCCAGCGGGCCAGCTTCAGCGCGCGATAGAGCTCCTTTGCCGTGGCCCTGGGCCGGGAGAGCTTCAGCCGCGCGTACTGTATAAAGCCCCACTTCTCCAGCTCCGTGGGAGGAAGCGCAAGGGCGGGGTTGTCCCCGTCCACGATTTTAAGATTCTGTTTCGTCAGCAGGCCATAAATCGTGAGGGGGTACTTGCGCTTCAGCAGCGCCAGGGTCTTGTCCGCCTCGGCCTTTCGGCCCGCCGCCCTCTGCGCGTGGGAGAGCCAGTAGAGGATGCGGGCCCGCCGCTGCGCACTGACCCCCGGCGCATCCGCCAGCTTCCAGAGCCGCGCCGCCTCCGCCGCGTTCCCGTCATTCAGTTTCTTCCACCCGCGCTGCCACAGAATATTGAAGGCGTAGGTCGTGTTTGGGAAAGACTGCACTATCCGGTTTCCCAGCGCGTCCTTGTACTTCTGCTGGTCCTTGCCCAAAAGGGTGACCAGAGAGAGCATGGCCCGCGCCTGGACGTTCCCCTTCCTCTCCCGCGCGATGCGGTCCAGCACAGTCAGACAGGGGGCCATCATGCCCTCGTCCTTCGCCAGCGCGGTGATGCGCCGAACGGAGGACTCGCCCCAGGCGTTGCCGGTTAAGGCAAGCTTGCCCCAGAGGGTCAGCGCCTCCTGATTCCGCTTCAGCCGGGACAGGGACCACGCGCGGTAGTACGCCGCCTTGCGCCCCCCGGCAGCCGTCAGAGCGATGGGAGAAAGGCGCTCCACGGCCCCTTTGTTGTCTCCGGCGAGGTGCGCGTAGACGCCCAGCGCCAGCTGCGCTGCGCCAGACGGTTTCTTCTGCTTCGCCAGAACGGCCGCAGCCGCCCTGTTTGAGGGCTGGAGCTCCAGCAGCTTCAGCGCGGCGTCCGTACGGTTGCCGGGCAGGGCCACTAATTTCGACAGGGCATAGATACGCCGGTCTTTCGTGCCCGCGGTCTGAAGCATCCGTTTCAGCGCCCCCTCTCCGGGACTGAGACGATACTGCGCTAAGGCGACGTAATACTTCAGATCCTGGGGGGCTGTCTTCCACAGACGTTCGGCCTGGGCCAGGGCCTCCTTCTTTCTCCCTGTCTTTTCGTAACCCAGCAGCAGCGTCATGTCCGCGTAGGGACGGACACCGGCGGGGAATTTGCCGGAATGGGCCTCCAGCACAGCAACGGCCTGGGGCCACTTCTCCTGAAGGCGGTAGGCGTTGGCCATCAAAGCATGATCCCGCGAGGTCTGCTTGCCCTTCCTGTACTGGGTCTCCATCTCGGCCCACGAACGCTTCCAGAACAAATCGTACATCCTGGAAGCCGGTGAGGCGGGCTGGGGTTTTGTTTTAGGTTTTGCCTTCCCCGCCGCGTAAGACGGGGTCAATGCCGCAAGGACGAGCAGGGACAGCAGGATAATTTTTGAGATTCTTTTCAGCATCACTTTTTCCTCACACTAAAGATTAAAACACAGCACCTGCCGGACCCACGCCGGCCACATCAGTTCAGGCGCGATTCCCCTCTCAAACAGCGCGAAGGCTGCTCCGCCGCTGCCCGTAATGCCCCACCCCATGGCGCGGGCCTCCTCAAAGAGAGTGAAGAGCTCCTGATACTGCGGATGCGCCGCGACAAGCGGGGGAAGAAAATCGTTCGGCAGAAGGCCGGCCCCACAGGGACCAGACGTTCTTTTGCTTCCGTTTCCGTCACCGGGGTACGGCGCAATTACCGTACAGAAACCCGCGCGCCGCCCCTCGGACAGGCAGCGATGAATCTGAACCAATTCTCCTTCGGCCTGTGACTCACCGAGAGGATACCCGTCTTTGTAAGCACTGTCCAGCTCTGCGTAGGCATTCCCCGTCCCCACGTCCCACTCCGGGAAGGCCACCACCCCGCTGAGTGTCAGGGAGGGAAGCTGTTTCAGCTGGTCGCCCACACCCGTAACCTGAGCGGCGGGAAGAGCGGAGAACAAAAACGGCACATCCGCCCCCGTACGGCGGGCGATGTCCTGCCAGGGGAGCTGGGGATACCGCGGAGCAAGCCACCTCAGGATTGCCGCGGCGTTGCCGCTGCCAGAGCCCAGACCGGACCCGGGGTAAAGGGCTTTGGATATTTCAACCTTCAAAGGGGGGATCTGCGCTCCTGCCCGCGCCAGGCGCAATGCCCTGGAAACGATGTTCTCCCCCGTAATCCGGAGGTCAATCCCCCGAACCACCACCTGATCCTCGGGAGAATCCGGCGGCAGCGGGGATACGAAAAGCGTTTCCCCCGAAGGTATCCTCAGAAAGAGGGAGACAAGGTCATGGTAGCCGTTTTCCCTCCGTCCCGTCACGCGCAGGGTCAGGTTCAGTTTCGCAAAGACAGGGAGCACAAAGAGCGGAAAAACGCGGGGAGGAGGCGTCCCCCCCCCCTCCCCGCAGAACGTTTGAGCACTCATTCAATGGCTACTCGCGCGCGTAAAGGACGTCCGGGTTCCAGCCATTCGCGGCCTCGCCGGTCTTGCCCCTGTAGAGCTCAAACCACTCCACAGTGTCGCCATCGATGTGGAAGGCCAGGGTCATGTTTCGGCCGGAGAGCTCGTAGGAGATGACGCGGGCGTTGGGTTCGCCATCCGGCGTCTCACGGACCGTGGGGGTCCCCACCTTAGCCCTCAGCTTCGTCCAGCTCATACCGATGGCGTCAAACCCAAGAAACTCCTTGCTGGCCTTGGATCCGGTGGCCTTGAAGTAGATGTCCTCGGTTGAGGAGCCCTTGTCGAGAATCTGGAAAACCGCGCCGTCCGACGTCCAGGTAGCGACCTCACCGTCCGAAACCTCTATGGTCTCTCCGCTCTCCTCCCAGTTTCTGGCCTTTCCCTTCAGCACGCGGGCCCGAACATTCGCGCAGCGCTTGTAAACCCCGGCGGCAAACTTGCTCTTCGGTCCCATGCGAAGGCGTATGCCCTCGTTGAAGAGCCAGCCGGTGTGACCGTCCACCGTGACCTTATACCACAGACGGTTCTGCTTGTCGCGGCTGGCGCTGGGCACCACGACGCCGCCATCCGGCAGGGAGACCTCCCAGGACTTCGAGTTCATGTTCATCCTGGAATAGAGCGTCACGGGGTCGGTGAGGGCAAAGGCCCTCTGCTCCGCCCAGGCGGACGCGCCCAGGGTCAACAGAAACAGGGACACACACAGCACAAACAACTTTTTCATTTTTTTACCTCCTCAAAAAAACGCTTCCCCACAGGTCTCTGACAATCCCAGCCTCACAGCACACCGCTGCACTCTGTGGGGTACAATCGGTTTAAAACTCTTCTTCCCAAAGCATGCGGGCAATTTTTCCGTTGTCCTCCGTGAAGGTCAGGCGCCCCCCGGGGTCAACCTCGTAGCACCAATTTCCCTCGGCTGCCTCCGCGGGATCGCCCAGCGCTTTGGTGAGCTTTGACATGGAGTCCCCCACCTTCAGGGATCCGAAGCCCAGAGTTCTCTCAAAGACCTCCACGCTCTGCAGGCGACCCTTCACA
>JAIKZX010000123.1 GCA_024681935.1 Fretibacterium sp. | reverse complement strand
CGGCCAGAACCTGTCCGCCGAGGAGAACCGGAAGCGCGACCTTGCCCGTCAGAATTTCTCAAAAAAGCTCACCGTCCGCGCCATTATCACCACCGGCGGGGCGGAGGAGGGCTTTATCTTTATGGATATTGACACTCTGGATGAGCTGATTGGAGATACCTTCCGGGCCGATGTGGCAGAGTGCAGCGTGGTGGCGGACGCGGAGGAAATGTCCGCGCTGTCCTCCAGGCTGGCGGCCCGTGTGCCCGGGGTTCAGCCCCGCGCTGTCAGGCGCCTGACGCAGTCCCAGGATATCGTGCTGAGCAAGCTCCAGGCCCTTGTGCTGCTGGTGACGGCCGTGGTCCTCATCATCACGATGATATCTGTTTACACGACGATGATGGCGATGGTGGCGGAGCGCCGGCGGGAGATTGCGCTGAAGAAGGCGCTGGGCGCGGAGAACCGGCTCGTCATGGGCGAGCTGCTGGGGGAGGGCGTGCTGCTGGGCATCACCGGCGGGGCGCTGGGGGCCTTTCTGGGCTTTGAGTTCGCCCAGAGGGTGAGCCTCAACGTCTTTGGACGCGCCATCCATTTCTGGTGGCCCATTGTGCCCATCACCCTCGTCGTTTTCACCGCTGTCACTGTGCTGGCCTCTATCTTGCCGGTGCGGAAGGTCATGGACATCCATCCGGCCATCGTCCTTAAGGGAGAATAGACTATGAGCGATACCATCCTTGAACTGAAGAACGTCTCGAAGATTTACGGCTCCTTTGCCGGGAAGGGAGCCGCCCCGCTGCGCGCGCTGTCGGACATCAACCTGACTGTGAACGCGGGGGACTGGCTCTCCATCATGGGGCCGTCCGGTTCCGGCAAGACCACGATGATCAACATCATCGGCTGCATGGACACCCCCTCGGAGGGCAGCGTCATTCTGGACGGTGTGGACATCAGCCGTGAAAGTGCTGCCAGTCTTACCCACATCCGGCGGGACAAGATTGGCCTCATCTTTCAGCAGTTCCACCTCATCAGTTACCTCACCGCCGTGGAGAACATCATGGTGGCGCAGTACTACCACAGCATGCCGGATGAGGCGGAGGCCCTGGAGGCTTTGGAAAAGGTGGGGCTGAAGGACAGGGCGCGGCACCTTCCGGCGCAGCTCTCCGGCGGGGAGCAGCAGCGGGTCTGCATCGCACGGGCTCTCATCAACTCGCCGCAGATTCTGCTGGGCGACGAGCCTACGGGCAACCTGGACGAGGAGAATGAGGGCATTGTGGTTGACATCTTCCGCCGCCTGCACAATGAGGGCGTCACCATCATCGTTGTGACGCATGACCCGGAGGTCGGCGACGTTGCCCAGAGAAAAATCGTTCTGGAGCACGGCCACGTCATTCAGGACATCGACCAGAGCGCGACCTTCCTGCGCAAAAACTGAAATTTTTGCGGCGCTGCGCTGTAAGGATTCGGGGAATGCCTTATGGAGAGCCGCAAAGCCCTGAAGCTGGGTTTACGCGGATTATATAATTCTTATACAACGCCGGGAGGGCGTGTCACCCTCCCGGCGTTTTTTTCAATCATACAATCAGCGGGGCATAATCCCGTTTTTCTACTTCCCTTTCCCCCGGCTGCCTCTGCCGGAACGCTCCTCGTACGGCGCACGCCACATGAACTGCCGCTTTGAGGCTGTCGCGCCGCTCAGGGGCAGTTCCACCCAACCCCAGGGCGTGACAAGGATGAACCGCAACGTAATCCCCTGGTTGGCCAGAGCATCAACGTGTGCGGCGTAGCGAACAACGTCATCAAAAATGAACGTATCGCTGATAATCCACACCCGCTTGCAGTGAGGACGGTTGAAGACCGCCGCGTAGTCGATGGCCGTGCGGAGGCCGCTCTCGTAGTCAGGGGGCGTGAGGCTGATGACAACGACGTCAGGGCGCCCCTCGGGCCGACGAATGTTGGGAATCAGGTCCACCTGCTCCTCCAGCTCCCCCAGCCGCGCAAAGAGCGTGTCGATGCCTTCGCCCTCCTCTTCCTCCTCACTGTCGTCCTCAAATAACGCGGTGAAGGGGTCCAGACCTTTCTCAGCCGGGGCGTTGACCGTCTCTCTCATCCAGCCCTGGATCTTGGCCAGTGCGTCTAAAATATACTGCGGGTATTCGGTCTCGGAAATCGCCGACAGGAGGTCGTTGATTGTGAGTCCGTCTCCCTTTTCCTGCGAGGACATGTCCTGTTCCTGATTCATGTTTTCCTCCCCGGACTTGCCGTTCTTCAATAACTTGGACACTGCAGCTTGGCAACGCCCGATTTTTATAAGTATATCACAAAAGACGCTCCCTCTTGCCGGGTTCCAGATGGAGGAGACTTAAATCGTGATCTTCAGCGCGATGAGGCAGGTCCCCACGACCGTCGATAGGACGGTGTGGGTCTCGCTCTGCCACAGGACCCCTGTGCAAAAAGGCCCATGGAGGCGTTTGGTCAGCGAGGACAGCCCCTCACGGCGGGGAAAAAATATTCCGGTCGTCCTTTGATAGGCACGGTAAGCCTCCCCGAATTTCTCGAGGAGGAAGGCTTCCTCGCAGGGGATGATGATTATTCCATAAAGGATGATAAACCCCAGGATGAAGAGGGGGACAGCCCAAGGCCCCGCCATGATTGCCCAACCCAGGCCGATGAGCCCGTTGCCGAAATAAAGAGGATTGCGCATCAGTGCGTAGGGCCCCCACGTCGCCAGCCGCTCTGCCCCGACGGACTCACCGCGGTAGCGCCCAATGGACCCCGCGGCCCAGAAGCGCCAGAGCTGTCCCAACACGACAAAAATCAGCCCCACAGCCAGTGAACGCGGCGTGGGCCGTGCAAGGACGAGAATCAGGACAAAGAGGAGCGTCCAAAGTCCCCCCCGCATTTTAAAGGCCCAGGCCCCCAGACCGCTCATTTTTCCGCCTCTGCCGGGGTGTCACTCAGCCCCTCCGCCTCCGGGGCCGCGCCCTTGTGAAGATTCTCCGAGACACCCCAGCCCAGCATGCGGATGACCACGACAATCCCCATGAAGATGGAAAGGTAATCTGTGAAGAAGCGGCAGATAAGCGCCATCACCCCCGCCATGTGTGCGGGCATGAGCGTGCTGTAGAGCAGGGCGCCGCCTCCCTCCGCAACGCCGCTGCCGCCGGGGGTGGGGACAAAATAGAGGATGAACATAAAGATGGCCTGAGTCGCCACCGTCTGAGCGTAACTGAACGGGAGCCCCACGGCGTGCATCAACACAGGCAGAATCGTGAAGAGCGAGACCAGATGAAGGATGGAAAGCACCACTGACAGCGCCAGCCAGCCCTTCCCGGTGTTAAACGCTAACTTAAAGTTGAGGATGTAGTTGTCCATTTCCCGGTCCAGCCAGTTGACGCAGGCCATGACGGTGCGCCGGGAACGGATGAGCTTCAGCTTATGCAGCCACAGGATAACGAAGTTCCCCAGCTTTTTAAAGAGGCCGGAACAGAGGATTGTAAAGAGGATGAAGGCCCACAGGAGCCCGATGACGACAAAAACGTAGTAGGTGAGCCCCTTCAAAAAGAAGCTCCTGTCCAGCATCTCCGGGTCCCAGAGGAGCGCCGCCGGCACGGAAAGACTGAGGATCATGATGGTCAGCATCGTGCGGATAAGCGTGATGGCGATGCCCTTGCCGACGGGCACGCCCTTTTTGTAGAGGACGTAGACCTGGAAGGGGCCTCCGCCGCTCTGCATGGGCGTCACCGCGCTGCCAAAATAGTTGAGCCATGTCAGGACAATTCCCAGCCGGAAGGAGACATACTCCCCCGCAGACCGGGCGAGGGCGCAGAACCGCCCCGCGTCACAGGCCCACGCCAGACAGACGATTCCCAGCGCTACGAGCAGCATGGACTTGTCTGCAGCCAAAAGGGAGTCCAGAGTTTCCTGGTTCACGCTCCGGGCGATAACGACTGCGTTGGCTCCAAAAGCCAGCAGGATGAAGATGATAAGGCCTTTTCTAAGGGACAAAACAACTTTCCTCCCCAATACTTAAAGTAGGATAGAAAATTACTGCAAACCTGTGTGCAGACCGGAGAGGTCCTTTACCCTCTGAGTCAGGGTCCTTACGCTGGGAAGAAGCTCCCATCTCAGCGTTTGCGCCATTGCCGCGAAATTTCCCTCGTCCGCCAGGCGCACCAGAAGCCTCAGCGTCTCAAGAATCTTTCCCTTCAACGCGGCCTCCTCGTCAACGCGGACGGGCACCGGCAAAAAGGGACGGCACCGGTCATAGACATCAATAAGCCAGCCCAGACCGTCAAAGAGCTGAGACAATGTGGGAAGCGCTTTTCCAGCCTCCCCGCGCTCAAACTGAGCCGCAATCTCCCCGGTCCCTGACATCAGTTTTTTCGAGTATTCAACAGCCGTGTCCAGGCTCTCGCGCAGCAGTGTCCGAAGCGGCGTCAACATAAAAGCAGCGGTGTGCCCCGATTCCCTGCCTATCATGAGTCCCAGGGAACGGAAGGTCTCCGCGTCCATCGTCATGCCGTCAATGCGGATATCCGCCAGGACGCACCCGGTGCGTGCCGCCTCCTGCTCTACTGCCTCCAGTATCTCCTCCGGCGATGTCAAAAGGGAGAGGTCCTTTCGTTCCTGATCGTCCACCCATATCTTCATGACGACCCTCCATTATTTTTCAACATCTTTTTTATTTTAACACACGCCCCGGCTGCCTGAGGCTTTCTCCCCCCCCCCGCTAAACTTTGTGCTGTGTCCCTCCGATACTGCACACAGGATGATACGCCTTCAGTGGGGTCTCTCACAGGGGGCCCAGTGAGGAACAGGAGGTTTTTTTCATGGCAGATATGACCGTATCCGGCATTGTCTCTGGAATGGACTGGGAGGGCATGATCACCCAGATGGTGGAAAATGCCCAGAAGCCTGCCCAGGTCCAGATAAACAAACGGACGAATCTGACGAATAAGAAGGCGCTGTTTCAGGAGATGCAGGAGCTGACGGAGA